>NZ_JBIUVK010000005.1:215400-242444 GCF_044742865.1 Pseudomonas sp. NPDC087814
TACTAGAATCCTTACCGGTAGACGTTGGTCCAAGCGGCACCTTCGTCATGATTGCGCGATGATGCTGCGAGTTCTGCTTTTGACCCTCACTCTGTTTTCCAGCCTTGGCTTCGCCGCCTCCCCTGTCGTGCTGCAACGGCCCATCAGCCTGGACACCGGCAGTGGCGAGCTGTTTGGTTCGCTGTTGTTGCCCAAATCCGACAAGCCGGTGCCGGTGGTGCTGATCATCGCCGGCTCCGGGCCCACCGACCGCAACGGCAACAGCGCCGACGGCGCACGCAACGACAGCCTCAAGCGCCTGGCCTGGGTGCTGGCCAGGCACAACATCGCCAGCGTGCGCTACGACAAGCGCGGCGTGGCCGCCAGCCTTGCCGCCACCCCCGATGAACGCAACCTGACTCTGGATGCCTACGTGTCCGACGCCGTGGCCTGGGGCAAGTTGCTCAAGGCCGACCCACGCATGGGCCCGCTGATTGTGCTGGGCCACAGCGAAGGTGCACTGGTGGCCGCCCTCGCCGCCCCGCAGCTCAACCCGGCCGGGGTGATTTCACTGTCGGGCAGCGCGCGCCCGGTAGACCAGGTGATCCGCCAGCAACTGGCCGACCATATGCCTCCAGCGCTGTTACTGCGCAGCAACCAGATTCTCGATCACCTCAAGGCCGGCCAGGTGGACGCCGATGTGCCCACCCCCCTTGAGGGCATTTTCCGCCCCAGCGTGCAGCCCTATCTGATCAGCCTGTTCCGCGCCGACCCTTCGGCGGCCTTTGCCAAATTGACCATGCCGGCGCTGATCGTCCAGGGCACCAATGACCTGCAGGTCGGCGTGGCCGATGCGCAACAATTGCAGAAGGCCAAGCCCGACGCCGAGCTGACGGTGATCGAAGGCATGAACCACGTGATGCGCATCGTGCCCAACAACGTGAAGCAGCAACTGGAGTCCTATAACGACCCGCAGTTGCCGCTGGCGGCTGAACTGGGCACTCGCCTGGTTCGCTTTATCGACGGACTTCGCGCCAGTTAAGCGAGTATTGCCCTCCAGTCCTGAGCAAAACGGCCGATAAGCCATGGGTCGACAGCAAAAAGCCTGTCGGCCCGCAGAGCTTGGACAGGATCGCGCCGAATGACGAACACCGAAGCAACACCCGAACCTACCGCCGACACCACGGCTGACACCGAGGCCGCCGCATCGGCGGCGTTACCGTGGGCGGAGGTGCAGGCCGAACATTTCAAGATGCTGCGCCTGGCCCCTTTGGCCACCGACCGTGCCACGGGCGTGCGGCCCCTGCGCTTTGTGCAGTTTGGCTGGGCCGAACGCAACAACAAGGACCACAGCCTGCTGCGCATGGTCATTCAGTTGCCGGGCCAGCGGGTGCGCCGGGAACAGAACCATTTGGATATCTGGGTCGATCACGCGACCCATCGGGTGCACTTTGGCCCGGGCAACAGCCTGGAGATCGAGCCGGCTAACCGCGGCATCGGCCGTTTCCTGGTAGCCCAGGGCGCCGCCTGGGCGAAAAAGAAGTGGTCGCACTACCGCGTCGACGGCGTCGACCTGGCCAACAAGGACGCCCTCAACGAAGCCACGCGCCTGCGCCGGGATCACTTCCTGCGTATCCAGGGCTTTGATGTGGCGTACGCCGATGTCCAGCATTTGAAGGGCAACGTGCAGCCGGGCAAGGTCAGCGATGTGCTGGACAGCTGGAACACCGAAAAGCTGCAGTTCGTGGAGATTCTGGAAGCGGCGCAGATGCTGCAACAGGCCGAGCAGAACCTGGCGGAACAGGAAGTGAAACTGCGCAAGGAAGAGGAAAAAGTCACCAAGTTCAAGCGCGAAGACAGCGGGTTGCGCTTCACGATTACGTGCCTGGTGGCGTTTACCGTGTTTCAGGCGGGGTTGTTGATCTGGATTGCGACACATCGGTAATCCGGTTTATCAATTGAAACCGGATCAAAATGTGGGAGCGGGCTTGCTCGCGAATGCGGTGTGTCAGTCACCGGATATCTTGACTGAGCCACCGCATTCGCGAGCAAGCCCGCTCCCACACTGACCGCGTTACCCACTTGGAAGCGGTTAAACCCTGGCGGCGAACACCGCCTGATGCGCCCGGCATTGCTCGGCCGTCAACATGAACACGCCATGCCCGCCGCGCTGGAACTCCAGCCAGGCGAAGTCCACTTCGGGGTACAACGCCTCGACGTGAACCTGGCTGTTGCCCACTTCGACAATCAGCAAGCCCTTCTCAGTCAAGTGATCTGCCGCCTCGGCCAGCATCCGCCGAACCAGGTTCAAGCCGTCGTCACCACAGGCCAGGCCCAGCTCCGGCTCGTGCTGGTATTCATCCGGCATGTCGGCAAAGTCTTCGGCGTCGACATACGGCGGGTTGGACACGATCAGGTCAAAACGCTGGCCCGGCAAACCATCAAAGCCGTCGCCCTGAACGGTATACACGCGCTCATCGACGCCATGGCGCTCGATGTTCTGGTTGGCCACCTCCAGCGCTTCGAAGGACAGGTCGCCCAGTACCACTTCGGCGTCCTGGAACTCGTAGGCGCAGGCAATACCGATGCAACCGGAACCGGTGCACAGGTCCAGAATGCGTGCCGGCGGTGTGCCCAGCCACGGTTCGAAGCGGTTTTCGATCAGTTCGCCAATCGGTGAGCGGGGAATCAATACACGCTCATCAACGATAAACGACATGCCGCAGAACCAGGCTTCCTTCAACAGGTAAGCGGTCGGCACACGCTCGTGGATACGGCGGTGCAGCAACCGTTGCACGTGGGAGATTTCCTCTTCTTCCAGGTTGCAATCCAGGTAACTGTCGGCAATTTCCCATGGCAGGTGCAAGGCGCCGAGCACCAGTTGCCGGGCTTCGTCCCAGGCGTTGTCGGTGCCATGGCCAAAAAACAGGTCTTCCCCATGGAAACGGCTGACGGCCCATCGGATGTGGTCGCGCAAGGTGCGCAGGCGGGAAGTGATCACGGGGGCAAGCTCCTGGAAAAAACGACCGGCGATTCTAACAGTCTTAAGCTGTACCGACGATGTACGAAAAAACCCTTTGCCGCACGTCGGATTTCATCTTAAACGTGGTTTTTGCCTAAACGTAGTGCCCTATTGACATCGCTGCACGCCAACAACGGCGTACCTTACGATGGTAGCGATTCACAGAAGCGCTCAGCCAGAGGACAATGTCACAAAAGCCCCACTCACAGGAGCCCCAGAATGTCCGTTCCAAAGACGATGTTTCAACTCAGCGGTCGTGGTTACGCAGCGGCGAACCTGAACCATGCGACCCTCGTGATCATCGACGCCCAGAAGGAATACCTCAGTGGTCCCCTCGCCCTCTCGGGCATGGACGCTGCTGTCGAAAATATCAAGCAACTGGCGGCTGCCGCGCGCAACGCCGGGCGCCCGATCGTGCATGTGCGCCACCTGGGCACTGTCGGCGGGTTGTTTGACCCTCAGGGCGAGCGCGGTGAGTTCATTCCTGGCCTTGAGCCACAGGCCGACGAAACCATCATCGGCAAGCTGCTGCCCAGCGCCTTCCACGGCACCGGCCTGGAGAAACACCTGCAAGACCTCGGTTCCCTGGACCTGATCGTCTGCGGTTTCATGAGCCACTCCAGCGTCAGCACCACGGTGCGTGCGGCAAAAAACCTGGGCTTTCGCTGCACCCTGGTGGAAGACGCCTGCGCCACCCGCGACCTGCCTTACAAGGGCGGCATCCTCAGCGCCGACCACGTGCAGCAGACTGAAATGGCCATCATGGCTGACAACTTCGCCACCCTCGCCTTGACCAAAGATCTGATCTGATCGACCTTCGATGAGCGGGTAGCCGCCCGCTCATCCGCAAATACCTGTCATTTGCTGCAATTGCCTCTGTACCCGGAACAACCTGTGTATCTTCCGGTCGAAGGGCCGATACCCTGGAGGAAAGGTCGGAATGAAGATATCCGATGGTTTTGATGCTCGTCGCTTGCGCCCCAAGGGCCCGAGCAACTGGCGTCTGCGCATCGGCGCCGGCTTTGCCGCGCTGTTGGCGATAGGTGGCGTACTACTGGCAATTGCTGGCGGCGCTGGTTTGGTTGGACACTCACCGGCCCTGGGCGAGCTGAATGCCAGCCCTGGCGGTTCTGCAATACTCTTGGTCATCGGCCTGCTGGTGCTGTGGTTCGGCGTATGGCTGTGGCGCCGTTGCCGTCGGCGCATGCGCCAACCGCTGTCACTGAACATCGCTTCGCACCTGATGAAAAAGCACGACTGATGGCGTACAGATAGCGTTTGTTGCGCATCAAGCCGCCGCGATTAGGTAAACTGCCCGCCCTTCGCGGAGGCTGACATGCAAGACGACGATTTTTCCCTATTCAAGAACGAGCTGCGCGGCGTCAAGCCGATCAAGCATGATCGCGCCGACACCGGCAAACCCAAGACCGATCGCGCCCAGATCGCCAAGCTGCGCCAGGCCGCGACCGTGCGCACGGACGCCACCACCGTGGACGGCCTGTCGGATCAATTCGTTATCGATGTAGGTCCCGAAGACGAGTTGATGTGGGCCCGCGACGGCGTGCAGGAAAGCCAGATGCGCAAGCTCAAGGTCGGCCAGATCCCGTTCGAGGGCAGTCTCGACCTGCACGGCATGACCGTCGAAAAAGCCCGCGAAACCCTCTGGGCGTTCCTCGCCGAAGCCACCAAATTCGAAATCCGCTGCGTGCGCGTCACCCACGGCAAGGCCGTGCGCCTGGACGGCAAGCGGCCGATGATCAAAAGCCACGTCAACACCTGGTTGCGCCAGCACTCCCAGGTGCTGGGTTTTACCTCATGCCAGCCACGTCACGGCGGCGCTGGCGCGGTGTATGTGATGCTCAAGCGCACCATGATGGAAGGCCGCGACGAGTAACAAGTGCCATCGTCAGGCTTGCAGCGATGTGTTGGCCGCCGTACCCTTGCCCTTTGCGAAAATCCCACTAGGTAGTTTCATGTCCCTGGAACAGAATTACACCGCGATCCTCGGCCAGCTCGGCGAGGACGTTTCCCGCGAGGGCCTGCTCGACACGCCAAAACGTGCCGCCAAGGCCATGCAGTATCTCTGCCGCGGTTATGAACAGACCCTCGAAGAAGTCACCAACGGTGCCTTGTTCAGCTCTGACAACAGCGAAATGGTGCTGGTCAAGGACATCGAGTTGTACTCGCTGTGCGAACACCACCTGCTGCCGTTCATCGGCAAGGCTCACGTCGCGTATATCCCGAGCGGCAAAGTGCTGGGCCTGTCGAAGGTCGCGCGTATCGTCGATATGTATGCCCGCCGCCTGCAGATCCAGGAAAACCTCAGCCGCCAGATCGCCGATGCGGTCCAGCAGGTCACCGGCGCCCTGGGCGTTGCAGTGGTGATCGAGGCCAAGCACATGTGCATGATGATGCGCGGTGTGGAGAAGCAGAATTCGTCGATGATCACGTCGGTGATGCTGGGTGAGTTCCGCGAAAACGCGGCGACCCGCAGCGAGTTTCTCAGCCTGATCAAGTAATCCGCGGCACCTGGAAAACCGGCGTTCATCGCCGGTTTTTTTTCGCCTGTGAAAAATCAGGTAAGCTGCGCCCCCTTAAGTCTAGGGCAAGAGGTTTCAGCCATGTTCGTCAAAGCACTTCGAGTGGGCCTCGGCCACGTCATCATCGCCGGCGACTTCCTGACCCGTCCGCGCAAAAAGCAGCGCCCTGCCGAACAACAGGCGCAGGTGAACGCAGCGGCCAAGGACCTGACCCTGTATCAATTCCACGCCTGCCCGTTCTGCGTGAAGACCCGCCGCACCCTGCACCGCCTGAACGTGCCGGTGGCCTTGAAGGATGCGAAGAACAACGTGCAGGATCGCCAGACCTTGCTGGAGCAAGGCGGCAAGATCAAGGTGCCATGCCTGCGCATCGAAGAGAACGGCCAGACCACCTGGATGTACGACTCCAAGGTGATCATCGATTACCTCGACAATCGGTTTGCGGCTGTCTGACAAACAGCGAGGATCCAGTGTGGGAGCGGGCTTGCTCGCGAAGGCGGAGTATCAGCCACAGACGTAGTGGCTGATACTCCGCCTTCGCGAGCAAGCCCGCTCCCACATTAGTTTGGTATTGCCAATTCAAGATCCAGCAATGCTGAGCCCAGGCACTTGCCATGGGCGTCCAGCGCCAGCGACCGCGTCACCCCGCCCCGCAGGATCCCCGGCAACACGAAGTTCAGTGCCTGCACATTGGGCAGTTCATAACGCCGCACCGGTGCGGCACCCGCCTCCAGCAACGGCGCAAAAAACGCCGCTACCACCTCAGCCGTGAGTTGCTCGCAGAGCAGCGGATAGTCCTCGGCCCGATACGCGATGATCGAGATGTTCGAGGTGTCGCCCTTGTCTCCCGTTCGGGAGTGGGCCAGGGTGTGCAGCTTCATGCTTCGATCCTCGGGTTGACCGCGTGACGAGGCAGCAGCAACGATGCCACCGCCACCACCTGGCGCAGGCTCTTGCTGGCGCCACCGCCGCCGGACGGACCGTTGGTGTAGAGGGTTTCCACTTCATTGCCGACACGCACCGCCTCGCTGCGTTCTGCGCAGCGGGCGGCGATGCGCAGGCGCACTTCCCACGGTTCAACCGTGCTGCGCGGGCCGTGCAGGGAGTCGACGCCGATCAATTCGGCACGCACGTCCTGCATGCGCACACCGGTCAACTCCAAGCGTTTCAGGACCACATCGCGAGCCAGTTGCGCACGAGCGACCGCGCCCGGGCCACCGTAGGAAATCTGCCCCTCACCGATCCAGCCGTCCAGATAACCGACGCTGACTTTCAACGCTTCGGGACGTGGCCGTCCGCTCGCGCCGTGGGCACGCACCCGGTCCACGGCTTCTTCGGTAAACGCCACCTGGGAAAAATCCGCGCACACGTCCGGTGTGAGGTAGGCTGCCGGGTCGTGCACTTCGTAGATCAATTGTTCGGTGCACGTGGCACGGCTGACCCGCCCACCGGAACCTGCGACCTTGGTGATCAAGGCCTCGCCGTCTGGGTCAATCTCGGCCAGTGGAAAGCCCAGGCGTGCCAGATCGTCCACGTCCTTGAAACCCGGATCGGCAAAGTAGCCACCGCTGACCTGCCCCGCACATTCCAGTAAATGCCCCACCAGCGTGCCGCGCCCCAGCCGTTGCCAATCATCCGCAGCCCAGCCGAATTCGAACATCTGCGGCGCCAGGAACAACGAAGGGTCTGCCACCCGGCCGGTGATCACCACGTCGGCCTCGGCGCGCAAGGCGTCGATAATGCCGTCGGCGCCCAAATAGGCGTTCGCGGAAATCAACCGCTCGCCCAACGAGCCAAGGGTCTGGCCGTTGTCGAGCAACTGCTCCGGCTGGGCACGCAAGGTCTCAAGCACGTCGTCGCCAACCACCGCCAGCACCTTGAGGTTAAGCTCCAGTTCACTGGCAATCCGCCGCACTTCAACCGCCGCCGCCACCGGATTGGCCGCGCCCATATTGGTGATTACCCGCAGGCGTCGGCGCCCTTCGGGCCGGCCGACAAAGGGCAGCACGCGGCGCATGCGCTCACTCAACAGCGGGTCGTAACCGCCTTGTGGATCGCTGATCCGCGCCTGTTGCGCCAGGGCGATGGTGCGTTCGGCCAGGCATTCGAAGACCAGGTAATCCAGGTCGCCCTGTTCGGCCAATTCCACCGCAGGTTCGATACGGTCGCCGGAGTAGCCGGCACCGGAACCGATGCGCAAGGTTTTCATTTCAAATCACTCCCAGGAGCAAAGCCGTCAGGGTCATCAACACCGACGCGGCAAACAGAAAGGGGATGGTGAAGCGCTGGTGATCGGCCAATTCGATCTTGCACAGGCCCACCAACAGGAAGGTCGCAGGCGTCAACGGGCTGACCGGAAAGCCGGTGGTGTGCACGCCCAGCAACGAGGCCTGGGCCACTTGCAGCGGGTCGACGCCCAAGGCCTTGCCGACTTCGGCGATCACCGGCATCACGCCGAAGTAGTAGGAGTCGGGGTCAAACAGCATGCTCAACGGCATCGACAGGAAGCCCACCACCGCCGGGATCAACTTGCCGTGGCCCGCCGGAATCTGCGCCACCGCCACTTCGGCGATGGCCTTGAGCATGCCGGTGCCTTGCATGATGCCGGTGAACACACCGGCGGCGAGCAGGATGCTGGCCATGGTCAGGGCGGTTTTTGCGTGGGCGTCGATCCGCGCGCGCTGGGCGTCGACGTTCGGGTAGTTGATGCACAGCGCCACCACGGTGCCGAGCATGAACATCACCACCGGGTCGACCCAACCGGCGATCATCACCACCATCACCAGTACCGTCAGGACCAGGTTGACCCAGAACAGCCGCGGGCGACGCAGGGCAATGTCATCGTCGCTGAGCACCCGTTGCGGCACGGCGTCCACGCTGGAACCAGCGCCCAGGCCCAGGCGTTTTTCTTCCCGGTGGCCCAGCCACCAGGCGCAGGCGAATACAAAGACCAGGCCAACGATCTGCACCGGGATCAGCGGCTGGAACAAGTCCGCCACCGGCACGTGCAGCGCAGCCGAGGAACGCAGTACCGGGCCGGTCCACGGCAGGAAGTTGACCCCGGCCGCCATCGCCGCCACACACGCGAGGATGCGTTTATCAATTCCCAGCCGCGTGTACAGCGGCAGCATCGCCGGCACCGTCACCAGGAAGGTCACCGCGCCGGAGCCGTCGAGGTGCACCAGCAGGGCCAGGGTCGCGGTACCGACGACAATCCTTGTAGGACGCGTCCCTACCGTGCGCAGGATGCGATCAATGATTGGATCCAGCATGCCGGCATCGGTCATGATCCCGAAGAACAGGATCGCGAACACAAACATCCCCACCACGGGGGCGACGTTCTTGATGCCGGTGATGATGAAGGCGCTGGTTTGCAGGCCGAAACCGCCCAGCAGCGCGGCGATGATCGGCAAGGCGATCAGGGCCACCAGTGGCGACAGGCGTTTGCTCATGACGGCAGTGAGCAGGCACAGGATGGTGATGACACCCAGGGTAGCGAGCATGGGGTAGCTCCAGAACGGCGTTTTCGGCCGGTTATTGTTTTCCCTGGAGTATTGGAATCGCGTTAGGCTTTGTAAATTGGAATATTCGGCACTCCACATTCGAAAAAACAAAACGCTCGAGCAAAATAAAAATGAAAAATTCGATCCAGCATATCCAGGCGTTTCTCGCCGTTGCCCGCACGGGCAGCTTTACCAAGGCCGCCAACGAACTGCATTTGTCGCCCTCGGCGCTGACCGTGCAGGTGCAGCAACTGGAAGAGTGGCTAGGGGTTGCCCTGCTCGACCGCAGCCCGCGCCACGTCAGCATCACCGCCGCCGGCCTGGATGCACGCGGGCCGATGGAGAAGCTGTTGCTGGACCTGGACAACATCGTCACCGGCTCCCGTGACCTGGCAGCGCTACGACGAGGCGTGGTGACCATCGCCGCCCTGCCCTCCGTGTGCGCCGGCGCGTTGCCTCCCGCCCTGCGCCTGTTTCGCGAGCGTTTTGCCGGGATCGAGGTCCGCTTGCATGACCTGGTTGCTCACCGCATTCATGCGCAAGTGCGTTCGGGCGAGGTGGATTTCGGTATTGGTGTGCGGGCGCGGCTGAGCCACGGGTTGGCGTTTGTGCCGGTGCTGAATGATCGGTTATGTGCGTTCGTGCCGCTGGATCATCCGCTGACTCGTTTTGCAAAGTTGAGCCTGGAGCAACTGGCCGACCAGCCGATCATCCTCACCGGCCGCGACAGCAGCGTACGGGAACAGGTGGACGCGTTGTTCGATGACACACGCCTGACGATGCTCGCGGGGATGGAGGCCAACTACATGTCGACCGTGTTGGCGTTGGTGCGGCAGGGCTTGGGGATCAGTGTGTTGCCGGAATCGGCGGCGGACAGTCTGGAGGGGTTGAAGCGGATTACCATTGATCATCCGGGGGTGAACCGGGAGATCGGGTTGATCAGTCGCAGTGGACAGCCGTTGAGCCCAGCGGCGCAGCGCTGTTTTGAGTTGCTCAGTGAAGAATTACCTGGCGCACCGCAAAACTAAATGTGGGAGCGGGCTTGCTCGCGAAGGCGGTGGGTCAGCCAATACATGTGCTGACTGGTACACCGCCTTCGCGAGCAAGCCCGCTCCCACATTTTTGACCGGATTGTCAGCCCAGCATCGGCACATGCTTGGGATGGCTGGCCACGCGCTTCAACCACGCCTGCACGCCTGGATAGGCGCTCAGGTCAAAACCACCTTCATCCGCCACATGGGTGTAGGCATACAGCGCCACGTCGGCAATCGAGAATTGGTCGCCCACCAGATACGGCGTCAACTGCAACTGGCGCTCCATCACCTTCAGGGCTTTATAACCGCCCTTGTGCAGCTTCTTATATTCCTCCAGGCGATCTTCCGGCAGCCCCAGGTAAAACTGGATAAACCGCGCCACCGCGATGTACGGCTCGTGGCTGTACTGCTCGAAAAACTGCCACTGCAGAACCTGGGTGCGCAGGCGCGGTTCGCTGGGCAGGAACTCGCTGCCATCGGCCAGGAAGTTGAGAATCGCATTGGACTCCCACAGGCAGGTGCCGTCTTCCAGTTCCAGCACCGGGATCTTGCCGTTGGGGTTCTTGGCCAGGAACTCCGCGGTCTGGGTGTCGCCCTTCAGGATGTCGACATCGATCCACTCATAGTCGATGCCCAACAGGCTGAGCATGAGTTTGACTTTGTAGCAGTTGCCCGATTTGTAATCGCCGTAGACCTTGTACATGGAGGCTCCCCTATGCCGCTTGCGCGTGCTGTGCTTGACGGACCACCGCAGCGAGACGCTTGAGACCTTCATCCAAGCGCGCCGGGTCGATATGGCTGAAATTGAGCCGCAGGTGACCGTGATGATTGTCCGGCTCGGAAAAGAACGGTTCACCGGGCATGAACGCGATGTCCTGGTCGAGCGCAGGTGCCAACAAGGTGCGGGTATCGAGCGGCTGTTTCAAGGTCAGCCAGAAGAATAATCCGCCCTGGGGTATTTGCCAGTCGGCCAGGTCGCTGAAATGCCGCGCCAGTGCAGCCTGGAAAGCGTCGCGCCGGCCCCGGTAAAAGCTGCGCAACTCTACCAGGTGATGCTGGTATTTCTCGGTGCCGATCCATTGCATCGCCTGCCACTGGCCAACGCGGTTGGTATGCAGGTCGGCTGACTGCTTGAGTTTGAGCAGGTGCGGGAACAGGTCCGGACTGGCGATCAGGTAGCCGACCCGCAGGCCGGGCAACAAGGTCTTGGATACGGTGCCGGTGTAGATCCAGCTGGCCTTTTTCAGCCGGCTGACGATGGGTTGCGCGCTGCCGCCGTCGAAGGTCAGTTCGCGGTAGGGTTCGTCTTCGATCAGGGTTACGCCAAACTCGTCCAGCAACGCGGCGACGGCCTCGCGCTTGGCATCGCTGTAGCGCACCGCCGAAGGGTTCTGGAACGTCGGGATCAGGTAGACGAAGGACGGGCGATGCTGCTCAAGGCTGCTGCGCAAGGCTCTGAGGTCCGGACCGTCCGCCTCAAGCTGTACGGTCAGGCAATCGGCGCCGAACAATTGGAAAATCTGCAATGCCGCAAGGTAAGTCGGGCCTTCCAGGAGGATTTTGGTGCCCTTGTCGATGTACAGTTTGGCCGCCAGGTCCAGGGTTTGCTGGGAGCCGCTGACCACCATGACCTGGCGCGCATCGCAGGCAATACCCAGCACCCGCGCCTCGGCCGCCAGCAATTCACGCAACTGTGGCTCGCCTTCGCTCATGCCGTATTGGCCGATATTCAGCGGCATGCCTTCCCAATCCAGCGTGGGCAGCATTACTTCGGCCGGCAGGCCACCGGCGAAGGACATCACCTGCGGCTTTTGCGCCGCCGCTAGGATTTCACGGATCAGGGAGCTTTTAAGACGCGAAACACGTTCTGAGAAGGCCATAAGGGTCACCGGTAGCAAAGCCTGGGGAAAATACGTCAAACTGCTTGACCGAAATTACGACGACTTGGGCGGATACGTCAATATGCTTGACCTTAAAAACCAGACCAGCCAGCAAACCGCCATGGAAGCCTTCTTCTTCGGCTACCAGGCGTTCACCGCCAAGGCTGACGAAATGCTGGAGCGCCGCGGCTTGAGCCGGGTGCATCAACGCATCGTGTTTTTTATCGCGCGCTACCCGGCCTTGAGCGTCAAGGAGCTGCTGGAACTGCTCGGCGTGAGCAAACAGGCGCTGAACATGCCGTTGCGCCAACTGCAGGAAATGCACCTGGTGGACAGCGTGGCGTCCGAGACCGACAAGCGTAAGCGCCTGCTGGAGTTGACCGAGGAAGGCCGGCGTTTCGAACAATCGCTGCGGCGCGAACAGGTAAAGCTGCTGCAAAGGGCGTTTGCCGAGGCAGGCGAGACGGCGGTAGAAGGCTGGCTGGCGGTAAACAAGGCACTCAGTGGCCAATCCTGAATTGCCTTTCATCCCCTTTCGCACACAAAATAGAAAACATTATTTGCTTTATTTGTATACAAAAGCATAATTCGCTTCGTGCGAGTTCCTGACCTATTGGTCAACAAAACCCGCTGGTACCTCAAAGCGCTGCTGCCCACTCATGTGTCCGGCGCTGGAAATAACAATAAAACTCTTGAGGAGTACTTGCTGTGGAAAGCCGCAAATCCGAAGCCCCTACGCTCGACCTCTCGCCAACCCACAACGGTTGGCTGGAACGCCTGTTCAAACTCCGCTTGCATGGCACCACAGTGAAGACCGAGCTGATCGCTGGCCTCACGACCTTTATCACCATGGCCTACATCATCTTCGTCAACCCCAACATCATGGCCGACGCCGGCATCGATCACGGCGCGGCGTTTGTCGCCACCTGCATCGCCGCCGCGCTGGGTTGCCTGCTGATGGGCCTGTACGCCAACTGGCCAGTAGGCCTGGCGCCGGGCATGGGCCTGAACGCGTTTTTCACCTACACCGTGGTCGGGACCATGGGCTACAACTGGGAGACGGCACTGGGTGCGGTGTTTATCTCCGGTGTGTTGTTCATGATCCTGACGCTCTCACGCATTCGCGAGTGGCTGCTCAACAGCATTCCGGTGAGCCTGCGCCATGCCATGGGCGCCGGCGTCGGATTGTTTCTCGGGGTGATCGGCCTGAAAACCGCCGGCATCATCGTGCAAAGCCCGGCCACCCTGATCAAGCTCGGCTCCCTGCATGAACCCGCCCCATTGCTGGCGGCCATCTGCTTCCTGTTGATTGCGATCCTCAGCTACCACCGGGTATTCGGCGCGATCCTGATCAGCATCATCGCCGTGACCCTCGCCGGTTGGGGCCTGGGCCTGGTGGAGTACCACGGCATCCTGGCCACCCCGCCAAGCCTGGCGCCGACCTGGATGGCCATGGACGTGATGGGCGTGTTCAACGTCAGCATGATCAGCGTGGTGTTCGCCTTCCTGTTTGTGCACATGTTCGACACCGCCGGCACCCTGATGGGCGTGGCCCAGCGCGCAGGCCTGGTGAATGCCGACGGCAAGATCGAAAACCTCTCCCGCGCCCTGAAAGCCGACAGCGCCTCCAGCGTGTTCGGCGCCATGGTCGGCGTGCCGCCAGTCACCAGTTACGTGGAAAGCGCCGCCGGGGTTGCCGCTGGTGGCCGCACCGGGCTGACGGCGGTTACGGTTGGCGTGTTGTTTATCGCAGCGATGTTTTTTGCCCCGCTGGCTGGCATGATTCCGGCCTATGCCACCGCCGGCGCGTTGATTTATGTGGCGATGCTGATGATGAGCGGCATGGCCCATATCAATTGGGACGACGCCACCGACAGCATTCCGGCGATCGTCACGGCCATCATGATGCCCCTGACCTTCTCGGTGGCCGACGGCATCGCCCTGGGTTTCATCACCTACGTGGCGCTGAAGGCCGGCACGGGTAAACACAAGGAAATTTCCATCAGCCTGTGGGTGCTTTGCGCGATCTTCATCGCCAAGTTCGCGTTCCTGTAGGCCAACCCGCTTGACCCTGCCTCACCCCGTCGGGTGGGGCTTTTGTACGAATGGAGGAATGCAATGAGTCTGGAAACCTGGCTGCTGTTCAGCGGCGCTGCGCTGGTGGTGATCCTGATCCCCGGCCCCCTGTCCTTGCTGATGATCAGCAACAGCCTGAACTACGGCCTGCGCCGTTCGTACCCGGCCTTTCTCGGCGGGGTGATTGCTTCGATCTGCCTGCTGAGCGCCTCGGCGCTGGGTTTGGGTGCGTTGTTGCTGGCATCGGAACAGCTGTTCAGCGCCCTGAAGATCGTCGGCGCGCTGTACCTGTTCTACCTCGCCTGGCAGAGCTGGCAGCAATCCCGGCAACCGGCCCACGTCGCCGACGTACCGCAAGTGGCCGCCACCCCGCGTTTTCGTGCGCTGTTTGGCCGGGCCTTTGTGCTGGGCGCCAGCAACCCGAAGGACATCCTGTTTTTCGCCGCCTTCCTGCCGCAATTCCTCAGTGCCCAGCAGGCCTTTTTGCCGCAGTTGCTGATCATGATCGCCACCTGGACCGTGCTCGACCTGCTGTGCAAACTGGCCTACGGCCTCGGCGCCCATGGCGCCGCGCGCTACCTGCGCAGCGGCAGGGGCCAGAGCTGGTTCAACCGGATCAGCGCGGGCTTGTTCACAGGCGCCGGCGCTGCATCGCTATTGAGCCGCTGAAGATCCAGCCCCGATCGCACTGACGATCGGGGCCGCCTTTATGGTGCAATCAGCAGGCGAAAAAAAGCCCGCAGTGTGAGCGGGCGAAAAACCAACGAAGAGCTTTGGGGGTGTGAAGCGCGGTGACAACTCAGCTACCGCGATAGGTGGAGTAGCTGTAAGGCGAAATCAGCAAAGGCACGTGGTAGTGATCCTGTTCGGCGCTGATGCCGAAGCGCAGCACCACCACATCGAGAAATGCAGGTTCGGGCAGTTGCACACCGCGGGCGCGGTAGTAATCACCGGCGCTGAACTGCAACTGATAGACACCGCTGCGGTAGTCATCGCCTTGCAGCAGGGGTGCATCGCAGCGGCCGTCGCTGTTGGTCAGGGTGCTGGCGACCAGCTCAAGCTGTGCGCCCTCGACACGGTACAACTCAACCTTGATTGCGCTGCCAGGGCAGCCATGCGCGGCGTCCAATACGTGTGTGGTCAAACGTCCCATAGCGTCTGCGCGCCTCCCGAAGTCAGTAAAAAGTGAAAGACCGCACCTTTTCAGGTCACTGAAAAAGTCGGCGATGGCTGATTAAGACACTTTTCAAAAAAATTGTACACAATAAATTCAACAAGCCTGCGTTCCGTTGCTGACGCCGATACTGTAGGAGCGAGCTTGCTCGCGAAGATCGTTAACGATAACGCAGCGCTTCAGGGTTAACGAGGCGCTCTCAGGTTTTTCGCGAGCAAGCTCGCTCCTACAGTGAATGAGGTTTTTTTCAATTTAGCTGACCAGTCAGGCAGGTTTCTTGCAGTGCTATTCTGCAAAGACCCTGCGGAAAAAATGCAGAAATACAGGCTTACAAAGTGCACACTAAGTTGTATACAATCAGTCATCGTTGTGACGCCACCCAGTATTTCCGCTGCCCGGCCGCCACACACACCGCTACCACGAACAAGAAGGAAGACTGCAGTGAGCGCTGACTACCCACGCGACCTGATCGGTTACGGCAGTAACCCTCCTCACCCACACTGGCCGGGCAAGGCCCGTATCGCCCTGTCGTTCGTACTCAACTACGAAGAAGGTGGTGAGCGCAACATCCTGCACGGCGACAAAGAGTCGGAAGCCTTCCTGTCCGAGATGGTCTCGGCGCAACCGCTGCAAGGCGAGCGCAACATGAGCATGGAGTCGCTGTACGAATACGGCAGCCGTGCCGGCGTGTGGCGCATCCTCAAGTTGTTCAAGGAATTCGATATCCCGCTGACCATCTTCGCCGTGGCCATGGCCGCCCAGCGCCACCCGGATGTGATCCGCGCGATGGTCGCCGCCGGCCACGAGATCTGCAGCCACGGCTACCGCTGGATCGACTACCAATACATGGATGAGGCCCAGGAACGCGAGCACATGCTCGAAGCGATCCGCATCCTCACCGAACTCACCGGCGAGCGCCCACTGGGCTGGTACACCGGCCGCACCGGCCCCAACACCCGGCGGCTGGTGATGGAGGAAGGCGGCTTCCTCTATGACTGCGACACCTATGACGACGACCTGCCCTACTGGGAACCCAACAACCCGACCGGCAAGCCGCACCTGGTGATCCCCTACACCCTGGACACCAATGACATGCGCTTCACCCAGGTCCAGGGTTTCAACAAGGGCGACGACTTTTTCGAATACCTGAAAGACGCCTTCGACGTGCTGTATGCCGAAGGCGCGGACGCACCGAAAATGCTCTCCATCGGCTTGCACTGCCGCCTGATCGGCCGCCCGGCACGCCTGGCCGCCCTCAAGCGGTTTATCGAATACGCCAAGGGCCATGATCAGGTGTGGTTCACCCGCCGCGTCGACATCGCCCGTCACTGGCATGACGTACACCCTTTCCAGGGAGCCGCCAAATGACCGCGTTCCAAACCCTGAAACCGTCGACCCTGAGCCGCGACGAATTCGTCGCAGCCTTCGCCGACATCTACGAACATTCGCCATGGGTGGCCGAAAAGGCCTTCGACCTGGGCCAGGACGCTTCGATCGACGAGATCGAAACCCTGCACCAGCGCATGAGCGACATCCTGTTGAGCGCCGATCACGCAAGCCAACTGGCCCTGATCAACGCTCACCCGGACCTGGCGGGCAAAGCGGCCGTCCAGGGCCAGTTGACCGAAGCCAGCACTAATGAACAGGCTGGCGCCGGTATTCACCAATGCTCGAGCGACGAGTTTTCGCGCTTCACCGAGCTGAACGATGGCTACAAGGCCAAGTTCAAGTTTCCCTTCATCATGGCGGTAAAAGGCAGCAACCGGCACCAGATCCTTGCCGCGTTTGAAACGCGCATTCACAACTCGGTGGAAGCCGAGTTCAAATGCGCGCTGGCCGAGATCAATAAAATCGCGTTGTTCCGATTACTGACCCTTTAGCAGACCTGGCCCGAGCGATTCATGAACGCCCAGGGCCTGGCGAGCATCCCAAGCCACTTACTTTAAGGCAGACAAGAAGAATGAAAGCGCAACCCGTACCTTTCGAAAAGTTCGTCAACCTGGCCGACGCCCGCCTGGGCACCAAGATCATCTCTGTCACCGATGACTGGTTCGCCGACGCCAACCGTCTGTTCCAGCCGACCCCGGCCGTGTGGAAGGAGGGCGTTTTCGATGACAACGGCAAGTGGATGGACGGCTGGGAGTCGCGCCGCAAGCGCTTCGAAGGCTACGACAGCGCCGTGATCCGCCTGGGCGTACCGGGTTCGATCAAAGGCGTGGACATCGACACTTCATTCTTCACCGGCAACTTCCCGCCATCGGCGTCCCTGGAAGCCTGCTTCCTGGCGTCCGGCGAGCCGGATGACAACACCCAATGGGTTGAAGTGCTGTCGGCGGTGGAGCTGCAAGGCAACAGCCATCACTTCCACGAGATCAACAACGACCAGGCCTTCAGCCACCTGCGTTTCAACATCTACCCGGATGGTGGCGTGGCCCGTCTGCGTGTGTACGGCATTCCGTTCCGCGACTGGTCGGCGGTGGGCGACAACGAACAGGTGGACCTGGCTGCTGCATTGAACGGCGGCCGCGCACTGGCCTGCTCCGATGAACACTTCGGGCGCATGAGCAACATCCTCAACCCGGGCCGTGGCATCAACATGGGCGACGGCTGGGAAACCGCACGTCGTCGTACGCCGGGCAATGACTGGGTGATCGTCGCACTGGGCCACCCGGGCGAGATCGAGAAGATCGTGGTCGACACCCTGCACTTCAAGGGCAACTACCCGGACACTTGCTCGATCCAGGGCGCGTTCGTGAAGGGCGGCACCGACAGCCAGATCGAAACCCAATCGCTGTTCTGGCGCGAACTGCTGCCGGCGCAGAAACTGGAAATGCACGCTGAACACACGTTTGCCGAGCAGATCAAGGCGCTGGGCCCGATCACCCACATTCGTCTGAATGTGTTCCCGGATGGTGGTGTGAGCCGCCTGCGGGTTCTCGGTAAGGTCTCGAAGTAACACCCGATCGTTCCCACGCTCTGCGTGGGAATGCATACCGTGACGCTCTGCGTCACAAGAGCGGACGCAGAGCGTCCAGGGCGGCGTTCCCACGCAGAGCGTGGGAACGATCCATACACAAGATTAAGAAGACAGCCATGCGCACACTGATGATCGAACCCCTGACCAAAGAAGCCTTCGCCCCTTTCGGAGACGTTATCGAAACCGATGGCAGCGATCACTTCATGATCAACAACGGGTCGACCATGCGCTTTCATAAACTGGCGACGGTTGAAACCGCCACGCCAGAAGATAACGCGATCATCAGCATCTTCCGCGCCGACGCGCAGGACATGCCGCTGACCGTGTGCATGCTGGAACGACACCCGCTGGGCAGCCAGGCTTTCATCCCGCTGCTCGGCAACCCCTTTCTGATCGTGGTCGCGCCACTTGGCGATGAACCTGTATCGGGCTTGGTCCGCGCCTTCGTTACCAACGGCAGGCAGGGCATTAATTACCATCGCGGCGTCTGGCACCACCCGGTGCTGACGATCGAAAAGCGGGATGACTTCCTGGTGGTTGATCGCAGTGGCACAGGCAATAACTGCGATGAGCATTTTTTCAAAGAGGATGAGCGGTTGATCCTCGCCCCCCACCAATAAGAGAAGGTCTGATCACTCGACGACAGAGTGACAGGCGAGAGGTAAAGACTGTGGAAGCACATTTGATGGAATGGCTGAACCTGAGCGTGCGCTGGGTTCACATGATCACTGGCGTCGCCTGGATCGGCGCTTCGTTCTACTTCGTCTGGCTGGAAAACAACCTCAACCGCGTCAACCCCAAGGACGGCCTCGCCGGTGACTTGTGGGCGATCCACGGTGGCGGTATCTACCACCTGGAAAAATACAAACTGGCCCCGCCGACCATGCCGGACAACCTGCACTGGTTCAAATGGGAAGCCTACTTCACCTGGATGTCCGGCATCGCGCTGCTGTGCGTGGTGTTCTACGCCAACCCGACCTTGTACCTGCTGGCCCCGGGCAGCAGCCTCAGCGGTCCGGAAGGTGTGTTGCTGGGCCTCGGCTCGCTGCTGGCCGGCTGGTTCATCTACTCCTTTCTCTGCGACTCGGCACTGGGCAAGCGCCCCGCCCTGCTCGGCCTGATCCTGTTCGTGCTGTTGATTGCCGCCGCGTACGGCTTCAGCAAAGTGTTCAGCGGTCGTGGTGCGTACCTGCATGTGGGCGCCGTGATCGGCACCATCATGGTGGGCAACGTGTTCCGCATCATCATGCCGGCCCAGCGTGCGCTGGTGGCGGCCATCGCCGAAAACCGCACGCCCGACCCGGCACTGCCGGCCAAGGGTTTGCTGCGTTCGCGGCACAACAACTACTTCACCTTGCCGGTGCTGTTCATCATGATCAGCAACCACTTCCCGAGCACCTACGGCAGCCAATACAACTGGCTGATCCTCGCAGGTATCGCGGTGGCGGCGGTGTTGGTGCGTCACTACTTCAACACCCGTCACAACAGCCAGAAATACGCCTGGACCTTGCCGGTGGGCGCACTGGCAATGATTTGCCTGGCCTACGTGACCGGCCCAAAACCGGTGGCGACTGTACCGGAAGTGGCCAAGGCGCCAGCGGCCATCGAGTACCAGCCGCTGCCGGAAACGGCGTTGGGTGGCGGGCTTAAACCGGCTGCTCCAGCGGCACCTGCACCGGCACCTGCCGAAGCAGCACCGGCCCAGGCCTCGATTGATTTTGACAAGGTCCACGGGGTGATCCAGGAGCGCTGCGCGGTGTGCCATTCGGCCAAACCGACAAGCCCGCTGTTCAGCACCGCACCGGCCGGGGTGATGTTTGATACGCCGCAGCAAATCCAGCAAATGGCCCCGCGCATCCAGGCACAGGCCGTGGCCAGCCAGATCATGCCGCTGGGCAATATCACCCAGATGACCCAGCAGGAACGGGACTTGATTGGCACCTGGATCACTCAGGGGGCGCGTACCAACTGACTGATTAACGCAGGACTAGTGTGGGAGCGGGCTTGCTCGCGAATGCGGTGTGTCATTCAACACTTCAGGTGACTGAACCACCGCGTTCGCGAGCAAGCCCGCTCCCACATGGGATCTGCGGTGTGCTTTGACGAATGAGTTCCACCCGGCAATTGAATGCCGAACAACACAACAATAAAAAGATCCGAGGTGTTGCATGTCCCAGCTAGAAACGCAGACTCCTGCCGCGCCCGCCATGGTGCGGCTGCCCCTCTTGCAACTGATTCTGGTAGGCCTGCAACACGTCTTGCTGATGTACGGTGGCGCCGTCGCCGTGCCTTTGATCATCGGCCAGGCTGCGGGCCTGAGCCGTGAAGAAATCGCCTTCCTGATCAACGCCGACCTGCTGGTGGCGGGCATCGCAACCATGGTCCAGTCCTTCGGTATCGGCCCGGTAGGCATTCGTATGCCGGTGATGATGGGCGCCAGTTTCGCCGCTGTCGGCAGCATGGTGGCCATGGCCGGCATGCCCGGCATCGGCCTGCAGGGGATCTTCGGTGCGACCATCGCCGCCGGTTTTTTCGGCATGGTGATCGCGCCGTTCATGTCCAAGGTCGTGCGCTTCTTTCCACCGCTGGTGACCGGTACCGTGATCACCGCCATTGGTCTTTCGCTGTTTCCCGTCGCGGTCAATTGGGCCGGCGGTGGCGCAGCGGCGTCCACGTTTGGCTCACCGATTTACCTGGCGATTGCCGCGCTGGTGCTGGCCACCATCCTGCTGATCAACCGTTTCATGCGCGGCTTCTGGGTGAATATCTCGGTGCTGATCGGCATGGCCCTCGGCTACGGGCTGTGCGGGATGATCGGCATGGTCGACCTCAGCGGCCTGGCGCGCGCCCCGTGGGTGCAAGTGGTGACGCCACTGCATTTCGGCATGCCCAAGTTCGAGTTGGCGCCGATCCTGTCGATGTGCCTGGTGGTGGTGATCATCTTCGTCGAGTCCACCGGGATGTTCCTCGCCCTGGGCAAGATCACCGGCCAGGAAGTCACGCCGAAAATGCTCCGCCGTGGCCTGTTGTGTGACGCCGGCGCATCGTTTTTTGCCGGGTTCTTCAACACCTTCACCCACTCCTCGTTCGCGCAGAACATCGGCCTGGTGCAGATGACCGGCGTGCGCTGCCGTTCGGTGACGATCGTGGCCGGCGCGTTCCTGATTGTGCTGAGCCTGCTGCCCAAGGCCGCCTTTTTGGTAGCGTCGATTCCACCCGCAGTGCTGGGCGGCGCGGCGATTGCCATGTTCGGCATGGTGGCAGCCACCGGGATCAAGATCCTCCAGGAAGCCGACATTGCCGACCGTCGTAACCAGTTGCTGGTGGCGGTGAGTATCGGCATGGGATTGATCCCGGTGGTACGTCCCGAATTCTTTGCACAGCTGCCGCTATGGATGAGCCCGATCACTCACAGCGGCATCGCCATGGCCACGATCAGCGCGCTGTCGCTGAACCTGTTATTCAACATCCTGGGTGGCGCCGAACGCGCTGCCCCAAGCGCTCACGCACACCCACATTGATTCCTGCGTCACAACAAAAACAATAACGATCAGGGAACACACCATGTACGCCATTCACCCGGGGCCGGCCACGCGCCGTGCCCCATTCTCGCCCCGCGCGCTCTTTAACGGCGCACTTGAGCACAGGCCTGGGAGTCAGTATTCTCGGCGCCCGCTCAAATCGACTCAAAAAAAAACAGCGAATGTAAAAGCTGACTGCAAGGCCAACTTATCCCGGCCCCACGTCCGCAGCCAACGTGTGCAAAAACTCTCCGAATTCGACTGTGTTCATCACAGCCGACGGGGATTTTTTGGCTTTTTAAACACCTTGGCGCAGCTCTTGCTAAAAGCATCAAAGCTGACCGAACAGACGATTTTTGCGGCAAGCCAAAAGACGCCACACCAGAGCGTCCGCTTAGAAAAAAAACCAGAAACCTTTACCTCGGGAGCAACCGAATGAAACGTACCGTGAACAGCCTGATGCTGGCAGGATCCCTGCTGGCCGGGGGCCAGGCCATGGCCGGTGATCTGCTGCAGTGGCAGAACAACAGCCTGACTTATCTGTGGGGCAAGAACTTCACTGTTAACCCGCAGATCCAGCAAACCGTGACCTTCGAACACGCCGATGCGTGGAAGTACGGCGACAACTTCTTCTTCCTCGACCGCATCTTTTACAACGGCAAGGAAGACGGCAATGTCGGCCCGAGTACTTACTACGGTGAGTTCAGCCCACGCTTGTCGTTCGGCAAGATTTTCGACAAGGACTTGTCGTTCGGTCCGATCAAGGACGTGTTGCTGGCGTTCACTTACGAGTTCGGCGAAGGCGACAACGAGTCGTACTTGCTCGGCCCGGGCTTCGACCTGGCAATCCCTGGTTTCGACTACTTCCAGCTGAACTTCTACCAGCGCCAGACCGAAGGCAATCGCCCGGGTGACGGCGTATGGCAGATCACACCGGTGTGGTCGTACACGATCCCGGTGGGCAACTCCAATGTGCTGATCGACGGCTTCATGGACTGGGTGGTGGATAACGACAAGAACGCCCGCGGCACTTACCACGCCAACCTGCACTTCAACCCGCAGATCAAATATGACCTGGGCAAGGCGTTGCATTGGGGCGAGAAGCAGTTGTATGTCGGTATCGAATACGACTACTGGAAGAACAAGTACGGGATCCAGGACAGCGGCGCGTTCGAGACCAACCAGGACACTGCGAGCCTGTTGGTGAAGTACCACTTCTAACCAACACCGCGCCTCCCTGTGGGAGCTGGCTTGCCTGCGATAGCATCACTGCGGTGTAACTGAAACTGCGAGGTGCCTGCATCGCAGGCAAGCCAGCTCCCACACAAGCCCGCTCCCACATTCAGTCCGGTGTCAGGCCCAGGAACCGCTGCAACTCTTCGCGCTTGGCCAGCGCATCCCGCCTTCCCAGCTCGATCAATTCGCTGCAATACCCCGCCTCGAACAGCAGGTAGCTGAGCACACCCGCGCCACTGGTTTTGGTCGCGCCCGGCCCGCGCAGAAACAGGCGCAATGCCGCCGGCAATTCCTGGCGGTGACGTGCCGCGATTTCGTCGATTGGCTGACTGGGAGCGATCACCAATACTTCCACTGGCGCCAAACCTTGTATCGCCGCGTTGGCCGGCAACACGTGGCTGAACTGGTTCAGGCGCTCGAGCAATTCGATATCGCTTTCCAGGCTATCGATGAACGTGCTGTTGAGCATGTGCCCGCCGATCTGCGCCAACGTCGGCTCCTGGCCGGTGAAGGTGCGCGCCGGGTTCGATGGATCGTTGCCGCGCGGGTTGCCACTGACCCCCACCACCAGCACGCGGCTGGCGCCCAGGTGCAACGCAGGACTGATCGGTGCCGACTGGCGCACCGCCCCGTCACCAAAATATTCCTGGTCGAGTTTGACCGGCGCAAACAGCAACGGAATCGCCGAGCTGGCCAGCAAGTGTTCAACGGTCAATTGGGTGGGAATGCCGATGCGCCGATGCCGCAACCAGGCATCGATGGTGCCGCCGCCCTGATAGAAGGTCACGGCTTGCCCGGACTCGTATCCGAACGCGGTCACCGCCACAGCATGAAGGTGCTTCTCGCGGATCGACTGCGCGATCCCTTCCAGGTGCAGTTTGTCGCGCAACAAGTCCCGCAGCGGCGAACTGTTGAGCAGCGCCACTGGCACCTGCGCCCCCATCCCCAGCAGGCTGTGGATAAGGAATCGACTGGCCTGGCTGATCACCCCGGGCCAGTCGCTGCGCAGCACCAGGTGGCTGCGAAAGCCCTGCCAGAAGGCGGTCAGGCGCTGAATGGCGGCGGTAAAGTCCATGGCGCCACTGGCCAGGCTCACCGCATTGATCGCCCCGGCCGAGGTGCCGACAATCACCGGAAACGGATTGGCCGCGCCCGGCGGCAACAGCTCGGCAATCGCCGCCAGTACCCCCACCTGATAGGCGGCTCGCGCCCCGCCGCCGGAAAGAATCAAGCCTGTGACCGGTTCAGCTGGGCGCATTGCATCACTCCATGGTGCTTGGGGACTTCAGATCAACGGCGGCGTTTTTCATACAGTTTAGGTTCACCTGGCGGCCGGCTCTTGAAGCGGCGGTGCGTCCACAGGTATTGCTCGGGGCATTCGCGCACGGAGGCTTCGACCCACTGGTTGATGCGCAGGCAATCGATCTCGTCGGTTTCACCGGGGAAGTCGGTCAGCGGCGGATGGATCACCAGGCGATAACCGCTGCCGTCGGCCAGGCGTTCCTGGGTGAACGGCACCACCAGTGCCTTGCCCAGGCGGGCGAACTTGCTGGTGGCGGTCACGGTGGCGGCCTGAATGCCGAACAATGGCACGAAGATACTTTGCTTGGCGCCGTAGTCCTGGTCCGGTGCGTACCAGATCGCACGACCGGCCCGCAGCAGCTTGAGCATGCCGCGCACGTCTTCGCGCTCTACGGCCAGGGAGTCGAGGTTGTGCCGCTCGCGGCCACGGCGCTGGACGAAATCGAACAAGGGGTTGCCGTGCTCGCGGTACATGCCGTCGATGGTGTGCTTCTGCCCGAGCAAGGCGGCGCCGATTTCCAGGGTGGTGAAATGCAGGGCCATGAGGATCACGCCCTTGCCTTCCAGTTGCGCCTGCTTGAGGTGCTCCAGCCCTTCGACATGGGCCAGGCGCGCCAGGCGCGGCTTGGACCACCACCAGCTCATGGCCATCTCGAAGAACGCGATGCCGGTGGAGGCAAAGTTTTCCTTGAGCAAATGTTTACGCTCTTTAGCGGACTTTTCCGGGAAGCACAGTTCCAGGTTTCGTGCGGCGATACGTCGACGTTCACCGGCCACCCGGTACATTCCCGCCCCCAAGGCACGGCCAATCCCCAGTAAAGCCCGGTACGGCAACTGCACAATCAGCCACAGCAAACCGAGCCCCAGCCATAACAGCCAGAAGCGCGGATGAAAAAATACAGCTCGAAAACGCGGGCGATCCATTCAAGATTCCGGTAAAGACAACGGCCGCGCATTCTACAACGGTTCGACCCGGCTTGCGGCTAGCGGATGTTCTCGTTATAAGTCTCGACACTTTTCGTGACAAGCCGCTTTGCCGACCATGAGCCAAACCGAACCGCTAGACCAAGATCCCGTGTTCCAGTTGAAAGGCAGCATGCTCGCCATTACCGTGCTGGAACTGGCCCGCAACGACCTTGATGCCCTGGACCGCCAGCTCGCCGCCAAGGTCGCCCTGGCGCCGAACTTCTTCAACAATGCACCGCTGGTGCTGGCCCTGGACAAGCTCCCGGCCGGCCAGGGCGCGGTCGACCTGCCCGGGCTGATGCGCGTGTGCCGCCAGCATGGCCTGCGCACCCTGGCGATCCGTGCCAGCCGTATCGAAGACATCGCCGCGGCAATCGCCATTGAACTGCCAGTACTGCCGCCGTCGGGTGCCCGCGAGCGTCCGCTCGACCCGTTGGTCGGCGAAGAGAAGAAAAAACCGGAGAAACCGCCGGAGCCGACGATCAAGCCGACAAAGATCATCACCTCTCCCGTACGGGGCGGGCAGCAGATTTACGCCCAGGGTGGCGACCTTGTCGTCATCGCCCCGGTCAGCCCGGGGGCGGAACTTCTCGCCGATGGAAACATCCATGTATACGGCCCCATGCGTGGTCGTGCCCTGGCCGGCATAAAAGGTGACACCAAGGCCCGTATTTTTTGCCAGCAGTTGACCGCTGAGCTAGTGTCCATCGCAGGCCAGTACAAGGTTTCGGAAGATTTGCGCCGCGATCCGCTGTGGGGGGCCGGGGTACAAGTCAGCCTGTCGGGCGATGTGTTGAACATCGTTCGTCTTTAACGGATACTGCCGCATTTTCCAAGCATCTCTGGACTCTGATAGCACAGCGAAAACGGCAAAACTTGTGTAGGAATAATTTTAAGGTGGGGTTTGCCCAGGCAAACCGTGCTTTCTCCTACAAGAGCTGCCCGCCTGCAGCGAGTGACAAGAGATGTTTTTCAGGGACTAAAAAGTCCTTTTTCCTTAGGGGTGAAACACCTTGGCCAAGATTCTCGTGGTTACATCCGGCAAGGGTGGTGTGGGTAAGACCACCACCAGCGCCGCTATCGGTACCGGCCTCGCTCTGCGCGGCCACAAGACAGTTATCGTCGACTTCGACGTCGGCTTGCGTAACCTCGACCTGATCATGGGCTGTGAACGCCGCGTGGTTTACGACTTCGTCAACGTCGTCAATGGCGAAGCCAACCTGCAACAGGCCCTGATCAAGGACAAGCGCCTTGAGAACCTGTATGTACTGGCCGCCAGCCAGACCCGCGACAAAGACGCGCTGACCAAGGAAGGCGTGGGCAAGGTCCTCGCCGAACTGAAGGAAACCTTCGAATACGTGGTGTGCGATTCCCCGGCGGGTATCGAGACCGGTGCTCACCTGGCGATGTACTTCGCCGACGAAGCCATCGTCGTGACCAACCCTGAAGTCTCCTCGGTACGTGACTCGGACCGCATGCTCGGCCTGCTGGCCAGCAAGTCCCAGCGCGCCGAGAAAGGTGAAGATCCGATCAAGGAACACCTGCTGCTGACCCGCTACAACCCTGAGCGCGTCAGCAATGGCGAAATGCTCGGCGTTGAAGACGTGAAGGAAATCCTCGCCGTGACCCTGCTGGGTGTGATCCCGGAATCCCAGGCCGTCCTGAAGGCATCCAACCAAGGTGTGCCGGTGATTCTTGACGACCAGAGCGACGCCGGCCAGGCGTACAGCGATGCGGTAGATCGCTTGCTGGGCAAGACCGTGGAACATCGCTTCCTCGATGTTAAGAAGAAGGGATTCTTCGAGCGTATCTTTGGAGGCAACTATACAATGAA
>NZ_JBIUVK010000006.1:0-122509 GCF_044742865.1 Pseudomonas sp. NPDC087814
AAACAGAACGCAAAACATAACATCAGAACACACACGATTCATACGACTCCAAATAAGAACTCCGCACCTGCCGCCAGGCCCGTGAGCTGCTCGACGGCCACAACCTGGTGAAGCTGGAAGTGCTGGCCGACCAGAAAACCCTGTTCCCCAACGTGATCGAAACCCTCAAGGCCGCCGAAACCCTGGTCAAGGAAGGCTTCGACGTGATGGTCTACACCAGTGATGACCCGATCATTGCCCGTCAATTGGCGGAAATCGGCTGCATCGCGGTGATGCCGCTGGCCGGCCTGATCGGTTCCGGCCTGGGCATCTGCAATCCGTACAACCTGCAGATCATCCTCGAGGAAGCCAGGATCCCGGTACTGGTGGATGCGGGCGTGGGCACTGCCTCCGACGCCACCATCGCCATGGAACTGGGTTGCGATGCGGTGCTGATGAACTCGGCCATCGCCCATGCGCAGCAGCCGGTCCTGATGGCTGAAGCCATGAACCACGCAATTGTCGCCGGCCGCCTGGCGTACCTCGCCGGGCGCATGCCGAAAAAACTTTACGCCAGCGCCTCCTCGCCGCTGGATGGTCTGATCAAGTAAGAGCCATTGATGACTGAATCAAACGAAACGCCGAACACCCTGGAAGAAGGCGACGAGTCCAAGCACCGCCGCATCAAGAGTTTTGTGATGCGCGCCGGTCGCATGACCGAGGGGCAGCAAAAGGGCCTGGAGCAGGGCACGCCGCTGTTCGTCCTGCCGCTGGCAGACGCGCCGGTGGATTACGACCAGGTGTTTGGCCGCTCGGCACCACGCTCCCTGGAGATTGGCTTCGGCATGGGCCATTCCCTGCTGGAAATGGCCGCGGCTTCGCCGGAGCAGGATTTTATCGGGGTTGAAGTACACCGTCCGGGTGTTGGTGCGCTGCTGAACGGCGTGCTGACTCAGGGCCTGACCAACCTGCGGGTCTACGACTGCGACGCGATCGAAGTGCTCAACCGCTGCATCGCCGACAACAGCCTCGACCGCCTGATGCTGTTCTTCCCCGACCCATGGCACAAGAGCCGCCACCACAAGCGCCGCATCGTCCAGGCTTCCTTCGCGGAACTGGTGCGCAGCAAGCTGAAAGTGGGCGGCATCCTGCACATGGCCACCGACTGGGAACCGTATGCCGAGTACATGCTGGAAGTAATGAACGTCGCCCCTGGCTACCGCAACCTGGCGGAAGATGGCAAATGCGTCCCGCGCCCGGCCGAGCGGCCGATCACCAAGTTCGAACGTCGCGGCGAGCGACTCGGGCATGGGGTTTGGGATTTGAAGTTCGAGAAAGTGGACTGATAAGTCCCAGGCTTGAAATGCAGTAAAAAATGTGGGAGCGGGCTTGCTCGCGAATGCGGTAGATCAGTCGACATTTACGCTGACTGACACACCGCATTCGCGAGCAAGCCCGCTCCCACATTTGTTTTGTGCCGCGCTTAAGGTCAGCGGCGATCCGCCACCACCCCAATCAACACCAGCACCACCAACAACACCGGCGCCAGGCTGTAGTTGTTGAACTGGCTCAACCCGCGAACAATCCACGGCGTGGCATAGATCAGCGCAGCACCGCTGCCGATCATGCACACCAGCGCCATCAGCGGCACGCGCAGCGCACCCGCGATGCTGCCCAGCCGTGCTTCGACCCAGCCCTTGATGTCGGCGCCAAACAGCACCAGCAGGCAGCCTACCAACGCCAGGGAGATTTCCGACAGGTTGCTACGGCTCCAGCGGGATACGGTGGCGAGCAGGTCGAGTACCAGATCCATTTGATTTCCTTAAGAGCAATCAGCTCAAAAACTTCTGCAGCAGGTCATTGAGAAAGAGTTGCCCGCGGTCGGTGGCCGCCAGGCGTGACGGTTCGACCTGCATCAGGCCACTTTGTTCTGCCTCGCGGCGAGCTTCATCGAGGCTGGCCAGTTCGAGGCCGGTACGCTCGGCGTAAAGCCTGGCTTCGACGCCGTCGGTGAGGCGCAGGGCGTTCATCAGGAACTCGAACGGTAACTCTTCGTTGGTCAGTTCTTTCGCGCCGGCCTGGTAGTTTTTCGCCGGGTTGAGGTAGTCCTTCGGTGCCCGGGTTTTCCAGGTGCGCACGATGCGCCCATCCGGATGGCTGAGCTTGCCGTGGGCACCGGCGCCGATGCCGATAAAATCGCCAAAGCTCCAGTAGTTCAGGTTATGCCGCGCCGGCCGGCCCGGTTGGGCGTAGGCCGAGACTTCGTACTGGGCGTAACCGTGTTCGGCGAGCAACGCCTGGCCGGCTTCCTGGATGTCCCACAGGGTGTCGTCTTCCGGCAGCACGGGCGGCTGGTTCCAGAACACGGTGTTGGGTTCCAGGGTCAGTTGATACCAGGACAGATGCGTGGGCTTGAGGGCAATGGCCTGGCGCAGGTCGCCCAGGGCGTCCTCCAGGGACTGATCGGGCAAACCGTGCATCAAGTCCAGGTTGAAGTTGTCGAACCCGGCCTGGCGCGCCATGCCGGCGGCACGCACGGCTTCGTCACCGTTGTGGATGCGGCCCAGGGCTTCGAGTTTTTCCTGCTGGAAACTCTGGATGCCAATCGACAGCCGATTGATCCCCAGCTTGCGGTACGCCACGAACTTCTCTTGCTCGAAGGTACCGGGGTTGGCTTCCAGGGTGATCTCGATATCGCCGGCAAACGGGATGCGCGCTTCCACGCCCTTGAGCAACCGGCCCAGGGCAACGGCGCTGAACAGGCTTGGGGTGCCGCCGCCGAAAAAGATCGAACTCAGCTCACGGCCATACACCGCGTGCAGGTCCTGATCGAGGTCGGCCAGCAACGCGTCGACGTACTCTTCCTCTGGCAGCACCTTGCTGGCGGTGTGGGAGTTGAAGTCGCAATAGGGGCATTTGCGCACGCACCACGGGATGTGGATATACAGCGCCAGGGGCGGCAGGTGAGGCAGGGCCGCCCGAGGTGTTTGCGTGCCACCGAGAATCAGTGGCTGCGCGGAGGTGTTCTGAGTCATTTCAGGCCCAGGCGCTGGCGCAGCAAATCCATTGCGCGGGCGCGGTGGCTGATCTGGTTCTTGTCGGCCGGGCTCAATTCGGCGCTGGAGACATTGCGCTCCGGCACCCAGAACAGCGGGTCATAACCGAAACCGTGCTCGCCGCTGGCCGCGTGCAGGATGCGCCCGTGCCACAGGCCTTCACAGAGGATCGGCAATGGATCATCGGCGTGACGCACCAGGGCCAGCACGCAGACGAACTGCGCGCCGCGCATCGCGTCGGGCACGTCCTTGAGGGCGTCCAGCAGCTTGGCGTTGTTGGCCGCATCGCCTTTACCGTCGGCGTAACGTGCCGAGTAGATGCCAGGCGCGCCGCCCAGGAAGTCCACGGCCAGGCCCGAATCGTCAGCCAGTGCCGGCAGGCCGGAAATACGCGCGGCGTTGCGGGCCTTGAGGATGGCGTTCTCGACAAACGACAGGCCGGTCTCTTCCGGCTCTACCTGGCTGAACTCGCCAATCGAGCGCAGTTGCACCGAGTCGCCGAGCATGGCCTGGAGTTCTTTGAGCTTGCCGGCGTTATGGCTGGCCAGTACGAGTTGAGTAAGGTTCATCATTGCGCCGGAAACAGTTCCTGGTTGAAACTGAAACCGTGGGCTTTGCCACCGGTTTCAACGTTGATGGTGAAAATCTTGGTTTCCTGCTGCGGCACCGGGTACTGGGCGACGTAAAGCGTAGAACCTTTCTGGGTGATTTTCTTGAACGTCAGCATCTCGCTCTTGCCGCCCAGATCCTTGATTGTGCCGGTAACGGTGGCGTCTATCGATTCGACGCCCTTGTTTACGAACACATTGATCATGCCCAGCTCTTTGCTGCGTACGATCCCGGCTTCCTGAGCCATTTCCGGCGTCAGGAAGCTGGTGGTCAGGGTGTTGTAGTGCACCGTGATATCGCCGAATTCTTTCTGACGATTACCATCGATAACATCCGCCGCCATAGCGCTGACGCTCAGGCACGCGGTGAGTAGAAAAACAGCCAGGCGACTCATGATCGTCCTCCTTGAAAATGGTTAGACGGCAATCTGGTGGTCCGTCAGGCCCGGGCTGCTGACCCGGTAGATCCCGATCTCACCCAGCAGGTTGGGCCATAGCTTACTCGCCCAGCCGTGACGATGCTGTTGATCGACGGCAAGGCGGTTGATGACTTTGGCTTCGCGCTCGCCGCACAGCGCTTCGAAGTCTTCAAAGGTGCAGAAGTGGATGTTGGGCGTGTTGTACCAGGTGTACGGCAGGAAGTCCGACACCGGCATGCGGCCCTTGGTGGCCAGGTACCAGCGGCAGCGCCAGTGGCCGAAATTGGGGAAAGTAATGATGCACTGGCGGCCGACGCGCAACATTTCGTCGAGGATCCGGTCCGGGTAGTGCACGGCTTGCAGGGCCTGGGTCATGACCACGATGTCGAAGCTGTTGCTGGCAAAGTTGCCGAGGCCCTTGTCCAGGTCCTGCTCGATCACGTTGATGCCCTTGGCCACGCACTGGGCGATGTTGTCCGGGTCGTTTTCCAGGCCATAGCCGGTGACTTGCTTGTTGTCGCGCAGCCAGCTCAGCAGTTCGCCATCGCCGCAACCCAAGTCGAGCACGCGGCTGCCGGCGGGGATCCAGTCTTGGATGATTTCCAGGTCGGCTCTCATGGCGTTCTCACAGTGCTATTCGGTTCATGTAATTGCTAAAAGCCTGCAAGTAACGCGGGATCGGGATCAGGAAGGCGTCGTGGCCTTGCGGTGCGTCGATCTCCAGGTAGCAGACGTCTTTCTTGGCGGCCATCAGCGCATCCACCAATTCCCGCGAGCGGGCCGGGGAGAAGCGCCAGTCGGTGGTGAACGACATCACGCAGAACTTTGCGGTGGCCGCCTCGAAGGTGCGCGCCAGGTCATCGTCGAAATTCGCCGCCGGGTCGAAGTAGTCCAGGGCCTTGGTCATCAGCAGGTAGGTGTTGGCGTCGAAACGCCCGGAAAACTCCTCGCCTTGATAACGCAGGTAGCTCTCGACCTGGAATTCGACGCTGTGGAAGTCGTAGTTGAGCTTCTCGCTCTTGAGGCCACGGCCGAATTTCTCGCCCATGGAGTCATCCGACAGGTAGGTGATGTGCCCGACCATGCGCGCGAGCATCAGCCCGCGCTTGGGGATCACGCCCGCTTCCTGGAACGAACCGCCGTGGAACTCGGGGTCGGTGAGGATCGCCTGGCGCGCCACTTCGTTGAAGGCGATGTTCTGCGCCGACAGCTTGGGGGCCGAGGCGATGGCCAGGCAATGGCGCACGCGGTCCGGGTAGGTGATGGTCCATTGCAGGGCCTGCATGCCGCCCAGGCTGCCGCCGATCACGGCGGCCCATTGGGCGATGCCCAGAACGTCGGCCAGGCGCGTCTGGCTGTGCACCCAGTCTTCCACGGTCAGCACCGGGAAATCGGCGCCAAACGGCTTGCCGGTTTCCGGGTTGAGGCTGCTGGGGCCGGTGGAGCCGTTGCAGCCGCCGAGGTTGTTCAGGCTGACCACGAAGAACTTGTTGGTGTCGATGGGCTTGCCGGGGCCGATGCAGCTGTCCCACCAGCCGGGCTTGCGCTCGTCCATGCTGTGGAAACCCGCAGCGTGGTGGTGGCCGGACAGAGCGTGGCAGATCAGCACGGCATTGCTGGCCGTGGCGTTCAGTTGGCCGTAGGTTTCATAGATCAGGTCGTAGGCGGGCAGCGAACGGCCGCAGGCCAGGGCCAGCGGTTCGCTGAAGTGCGCCACTTGGGGCACGACCAGTCCAACAGAATCGGGGGGGAAGGCAGTTGGCATCGACCCTGCTCTCGTTTAAATGAGGCGTAAGTCTAAAGACCGCTGCACCCAGCGGCAAGCAAAGGCCTGCGGCTGGTGTTTTTAAGGCTTTTTGTGGCGAGGGAGCTTGCTCCCGCTGGAGCGCGAAGCGGTCCCGGTCCGGTTGCCGCGATTTCGCAGATGCAACGCGGTCGGCCGTTTTGGGGCTGCTGCGCAGCCCAGCGGGAGCAAGCTCCCTCGCCACATTGTTGTCAGATCAGACCGAACAGTTCTTTGGGCATGAATGCGTAGAACGCCAAACGTGGAATCACCCAGCTTTGCAGCAGCTGGATCGCGATAAACGCGAAGATCGGCGAGATATCCAGGCCACCCAGGTTAGGTACCAGGCGACGGAACGGTGCCAGCACCGGCTCAGTGATCTGTGCCACCAGTTCGGCACCCGGGCTGCGGCTGCCCGGAGCGACCCAGGACAGGATCACGCTGATGATCATCGACCAGAAAATGATCTTCAGGAACAGCGAGAAGATCCCGATCAAGGCCCACGGCAGCAACAGCAGTGTGGTGGCCTGATAGCCATTGAGCAGCAGGATGACCGCGAACAGCAGGATCTGCAGCAGCAGCGCCAATACCAGCGACGACATGTCCAGGCCGAACAGGCTCGGGATCACCCGGCGCAGAGGCTTGAGCAGCGGCTGCGTGGCCTTTACCACGAACTGGCACAGCGGGTTGTAGAAGTTCGCCCGCACCAGTTGCAGGATAAAACGCATCAGCACGATCAGCAGGTACAGGCTGCCTAGGGTCTGGATGATGAAAATGGCAGCGTCATTGATTCCGAGCATGTTTGATTCCTATGTGGGGGACGACTATTTGCCCAGCTGCTCGGCCATTTCAGCCGAACGATGTGCTGCGGCACCCAGTGCTTTTTCCACCAGGGCTTCAAAGCCCCCGGCCTGGAACGATTCGATTGCCGCCTGGGTCGTGCCGCCGGGCGAGGTCACGCGACGGCGCAGCTCGGCCGCGTCGACATCGCTGGTCACGGCCATCTGCGCGGCGCCCAGTGCGGTCTGCTCGGCCAATTGCTCGGCGACTTCCTGCGGCAGGCCGAGTTTCACGCCAGCGGCGGTCATGGCCTCGATCAGCAGGAAGAAATACGCCGGGCCACTGCCGGAGACGGCGGTGACGGCGTCCAGTTGCTGCTCTTGTTCCAGCCACACGGCGAGACCTACGGCGGACAGCAGCTCTTGTGCCTGGTCGCGCTGTTGGGCAGTGACTTCGGACGTGGCGTACAAGCCGCTCACACCTTTGCGCAGCAGCGCCGGGGTGTTGGGCATGCAGCGCACAATCGGCTGGGCGCCGAGCCAGTTGTTCATGCTGGCACAGGTGATGCCGGCGGCGATGGACACCACCAGTTGATGGGGCTTGAGGCTAGGCCGCAGGCTTTCGCACACGGCTTTCATGGCCTGCGGCTTGACCGCCAGTACCACCACGTCAACGCCTTCGATCGCTTGTGCGTTGTCGGCGAAGGTTTCGATGCCGTGCTCGGCGCTGACGCGGGCGCGCGTGTCGGCGCCCGGGTCGCTGGCGCGAATCTGTTGTGCTTCCAGGCCCTTGGCCCGCAGGCCGCCGATCAGGCTGGCCGCCATGTTGCCGGCGCCGATAAAGGCAATACGCGTGTTGCTCATGACAGGTCCTTACTCAGATGGAAGTCAGCCATTTCAAGGCTGGCCATAGTCGCGGGCACCAAACAGGGCGGTACCGATCCGCACCCAGGTGGCCCCTTGGGCGATGGCCGACTCAAGGTCATGGCTCATGCCCATGGAAAGTGTGTCGAGCCCCAGGTCGAGGCTCGCTTGCAGGTCGCGCACGGTGGCGAAGGCTGCGTCTTGCTCTGCACGGTCGTCGGTCGGCTCGGGAATCGCCATCAGGCCGCGCAGCTTCAGGCGCGGCAGGGCGCTGATGGCTTCGGCCAGGGCGGGCAGGTCGGCGGGTGTACAGCCGGACTTGCTGGCTTCGCCACTGACGTTGACCTGGATGCAGATATTCAGCGGCGGCAGGTCAGCCGGGCGTTGTTCGGACAGGCGTTGTGCGATTTTCAGGCGGTCCACGGAATGCACCCAGGCGAAGTTCTCGGCGATCGCACGAGTCTTGTTCGATTGAATGGGGCCGATGAAGTGCCAACTCAAGGGCAGGTCGGTTAATTCGGCCTGTTTGCCCAGGGCTTCCTGCAGATAGTTCTCGCCAAAGTCACGCATCCCGGCGGCATAGGCTTCGCGCACGGCCTGTGCGGGTTTGGTCTTGCTCACGGCCAGCAGGTGCACGCTGCCTGCGTCGCGCTGCGCGGCCTCGGCGGCTGCCCGGATCCGCTCGGAAACCAGGCCGATGTTGTCTGCTATGGTCGACATTCAAGTTGCGCCCGTGGATATGGAGTCCGCGGCATTCTACTGGAAATGGAAAGCCCTATGGATATCACTGAACTGCTGGCCGCCGGCGTACGCCTGCGGGCCTCGGACCTGCATCTGTCGGCGGGGTTGGCGCCGATGCTGCGAGTGGATGGCGAGGTCTGGCCACTCGATTGGCCTGTACTTGCGCCGGTGCAAGTGGCGGCGTTGCTCAGCCCTTTGCTGAACAATCACCAGCAAAAGGATTTCGAAACATCTCTTGAAACGGATTTTGCCTTCGAGTTGCCCGAGGTGGCGCGGTTTCGGGTGAATGTGTTCCAGCAGCACCGGGGCATGGGCGCGGTGTTTCGTACCATCCCCTCAACCGTGCAGAGCCTGGAACACCTGGGGTCGGGCGAGGTGTTCCGGCGCATCGCAGACTTGCCCCGGGGGCTGGTGCTGGTCACCGGGCCGACCGGTTCCGGCAAGTCCACCACCCTGGCAGCGATGATCGACTACCTCAACACCCATCGTCGCCAGCACATCCTCACCCTTGAAGACCCGATCGAGTTTATCCACCAACCGAAAAATGCCCTGATCAACCAGCGACAGGTGCATCGCGATACCCACAGTTTCTCGGCGGCCCTGCGTTCGGCATTGCGGGAGGACCCGGATGTGATCCTGGTGGGCGAGTTACGCGATCTGGAAACCATTCGGCTCGCGCTGACGGCGGCGGAAACCGGGCATCTGGTGTTCGGCACGCTGCACACCACGTCGGCGGCTAAAACCGTGGACCGGGTGGTGGATGTGTTTCCGGCGGGGGAAAAGGCCATGATCCGCTCGATGCTCTCGGAGTCATTGCAGGCGGTGGTCTCTCAGGTGCTGGTGAAGAAGGTCGGCGGCGGGCGGGTGGCGGCTCACGAAATCATGCTCGGCACACCGGCGATTCGTAATTTGATCCGCGAGGACAAGGTGGCGCAGATGTATTCGGCGATTCAGACCGGCGGGGCGCTGGGGATGACGACGCTGGACATGAGTTTGAAGGCGTTGGTCAGCCAGGGGCTGATCAGCCGGGAACATGCCCGGGAGAAGGCGAGGGTGCCTGGGGACATTTAAGATCATGATCGTTCCCACGCTCCGCGTGGGAACGCAGCCCGTGACGCTCTGCGTCACAGGAGCGGACGCGGAGCGTCCAGTGAGGCATTCCCACGCAGAGCGTGGGAACGATCAATCAGCGCTGCACAATCCGCAGGTTGTTCTGTTCTTTAGGCAGGACACGCTTGGCAATCACGTAGTTCTTGTCCCAGAACGGCTTCTTCAGCGTATCGATGCTCACGGACTTGCCACGACGCGGTGCGTGGATGAAACGGTCGTTGCCCAGGTAGATGGCAACGTGGTTCACCTGGCGGCTCTTCAGTTTGAAGAACAGCAGGTCACCCGGTTTCAAATCCTTGCGCTCAACCTTCAGCCCGTGGCCGGCGGCCATGGCGTTGGAAGTGCGCGGCAAATCCACGGCTTTTACGTCGTTAAACGCATATTTCACCAAACCACTGCAGTCGAACCCTTTACTTGGGCTGCTGCCGCCCCAACGATAAGGAGTACCGAGCACGTTGACGGCACGGCTGAGGACGTTGCTGCTTTGCTTGGTGTTGACGGCCATCAGCCCTGGCGCCGCATTACCGTGGGCCTTGCTCAGTTGAGTCGGGCGCTTCACGGTCAGCTTTACCGATTTGGCGGAGCTGGTGGTGGCGTGAACTTTAGGGGTGAAACCGTTAACGTTGGGAAGTCGTTGCTCACGATTGGTGGCGTGGGCGGCCAGTGGCATTAATAGGCAAATGGTTAGCCATGTCTTGAAAAATGGTCGCATTAGGCGTGGCTCTTTTTGGTTTGCGCGCAACTTTATAACAGCTTTTTGTGTCGTGCTAAGGCCGTTTGTCGACTGAACCCTGGGGTCAAACTCAGGAAAACCGTGACGAATTGCCGCGATTGTCCTACACAAGTCAGGCGGTATAAGGCTTTGAGGGAAGCGAAGATACCATTTGCCGCATGTCGGGCGCCCGTAAAAAAGTCACAAAGAAACCAGAAATATTTATCTATCGAGGCTAAAGAGGTACTCCATGAACACCTATCGACAGGATGTTTCGCAACAAGACACCCACAGCAAGGTGATCGGCTACCTGCTTTGGATTTTCGGTTTTACCGGTGCTCACCGCTTTTATTACGGCAAGCCGGTGACCGGGACGATCTGGTTTTTCACCTTCGGTTTGTTCGGGATTGGCTGGTTGATCGACTTGTTCCTGATTCCGGCAATGGACCGCGAAGCGGACCTGCGATTTACCGCCGGGCCGATCGAGTACAACGTGGCCTGGATTCTGTTGGCGTTCCTGGGTGTGTTCGGTTTGCACCGCATGTATCAGGGCAAATGGATCAGCGGGATCATTTACCTGCTGACCGGGGGCTTGTTCCTGATCGGGGTGCTGTATGACTTCTGGACGCTGAATACGCAGATTTCGATCCGCAATGCCGAGCGCAACGGCGGCCGTTAAGATTTGTGAAGATCCAAATGTGGGAGCGGGCTTGCTCGCGAATGCGATGTGTCAGTCGACATCTCTATTGACTGACCCACCGCTTTCGCGAGCAAGCCCGCTCCCACATTTACTGTGCCCACTCTGGATTGGATTTAAGCCTGGTAGCTGATCCGCCCATCCACCAAGGTGTACCGCACAGTCGCCGGCAGGCTATGGCCGATGAATGGGCAGTTTTCACCCTTGGACAGCCAGTGTTCCCCGGCAATCGTGGAGCTGGCCGGATCAAACAGCACCAGGTCCGCCGCCGAGCCCACCGCCAGCTTGCCCGCCGGCAGGCGCAGCGCCTCGGCAGGGCCCGCACTGAGACGCGCCAGCAGGGTCGGCAGGTCCAGCAAACCATCTTCCACCAACGTCATTGCCAGCGGCAGCAACAGCTCGACGCTGCTGATGCCTGGCTCCGTCGCGCCGAACGGCGCCAGCTTGGCATCCCGCTCGTGGGGCTGGTGATGGCTGGAGATCGCCGAAACCACCCCGGACTTCACCGCCGCCCGCAAACCGTCACGGTCAGCGCGGGTACGCAGTGGCGGCTGCACGTGATACAGGCTGGAGAAGTCGATCAGCGCCTCATCCGTCAGAATCAGCTGATACAGCGCCACATCCGCCGTCACCGGCAATCCGCGGGCTTGGGCCTGAGCGATCAGGGCCACGCCGCGAGCGCTGGTCAGCTGGCTGAAGTGCGCGCGTACGCCGCTTTGTTCCACCAGCAGCAGGTCGCGGGCCAGGGCCACGGTCTCGGCGGTTTCCGGGATGCCCGGCAGGCCGAGGAAGCTCGCGGTGGCGCCTTCGTGGGCCAGGCCGCCTTCGGCCAGGTCACGGTCCTGGGAGTGGAAAATCACGGTCAGGTCGAAAGTCGCCGCATATTCCAGCGCACGGCACAGGGTGCGGGTGCTGCGAAAGCTCTCCAGGCCGTTGCCGAAGGCCACGCAGCCTGCGTCGCGCAGGGCGATCAGTTCGGCCAGTTGTTCGCCGTCCAGGCCTTTGCTCAGGGCGCCGATGGGGAACACTTTGCAGTTGCCGGCTTCGCGGGCGCGGTCGAGGATCAGTTCGGTCACCGCCGAGGTGTCCAGCACCGGTTTGGTGTGGGGCGGGCAGCACAGGCTGGTCACGCCACCGGCAGCGGCGGCGCGGGTTTCGCTGGTGATGTTGCCCTTGCGGCTGTAGCCCGGCTCACGCAGGGCGACGTTCAGGTCAACCAGGCCAGGCGCGGCGATCAGGCCTTTGGCGTCGATAGTTTCGCTGGCGCTGAAGCCTGCGGGTGCGGCGCCGATGGCAATGATCTTGCCGGCTTCCAGGTGTAGATCGGTGACTTGATCCAGGCCGCTGGCCGGATCGATGACTCGGGCGCCGAGAATGCTGAGCTTCACTGGGCGTTCTCCTGCTCGAATTGACGTTGCGCGGTTTGCCCGCTCATGGCCATGGACAACACCGCCATGCGGATGGCGATGCCGTACGTGACCTGGTTGAGAATCACCGACTGCGCGCCATCGGCCACCGCCGACTCAATCTCCACGCCACGGTTGATTGGCCCCGGGTGCATCACGATGGCGTCCGGCTTGGCGCCGGCCAGGCGTGCGGTGGTCAGGCCGAACAGGCGATAGAACTCGCCTTCGCTCGGCAGCAGGCCGCCCGCCATACGCTCGCGCTGCAAGCGCAGCATGATCACCACGTCCACATCCTTCAGGCCTTCGGCCATGTCGGTGTAGACCTTCACGCCGTACTGCTCGATACCGATCGGCAGCAGGGTCTTGGGGGCGATCACGCGGATGTCCGGGCAACCCAGGGTTTTCAGGGCCAGCATGTTCGAGCGCGCAACCCGCGAGTGCAGGATGTCGCCGACAATGGCCACCGAGAGGTTTTCAAAGCTGCCCTTGTGCCGCCGGATGGTCAGCATGTCGAGCATGCCCTGGGTCGGGTGGGCGTGACGGCCGTCGCCGCCGTTGATGATCGCCACATTCGGGCACACGTGCTCGGCGATGAAGTGCGCAGCACCGGAATCGCCGTGGCGCACCACGAACATGTCGGCGGCCATGGCTTCCAGGTTGCGCAGGGTGTCGAGCAGGGTTTCGCCCTTGCTCGCCGACGAGGTGGACACGTTCAGCGTGATCACGTCAGCCGACAGGCGTTGGGCCGCCAGTTCAAAGGTGGTGCGGGTGCGGGTCGAGTTCTCGAAGAACACGTTGCAGATGGTCTTGCCGCGCAGCAACGGGACTTTCTTCACCGCCCGGCCGCCGACTTCGAGAAACGAGTCGGCCGTGTCGAGGATTTCGGTGAGCAGTTCGCGGGGCAAGCCGTCGAGGGACAGGAAGTGTTGCAGCTGGCCCTGAGCATTGAGCTGCAGCGGGCGCTTGGCATCTAGAGGCGTCATCGCGGGGACTCTTTACAAGGCGGTTTAAAGGGCAAGGTCTTGCAGTTCGAGTTCGAGCGGCGTGGGACCGGACAATTTTACCCGCTGGTGGGCTTCCAGGGACAGGGTGGCGCCGACCACGTCCGGGCTGATCGGCAATTCGCCGGCGTCCAGGTCCAGCAGGCAGACCAGGGTCACGCTGGCCGGGCGGCCGTAGTCGAACAGTTCGTTCATCGCGGCACGTATGGTGCGACCGCTCATCAGCACGTCATCGATCAGCACCAGGTGCTGGCCTTCGATCTCGAAGGGCAGGGCCGAGGGGCGCACTTGCGGGTGCAGGCCGTTCTGGCTGAAGTCGTCACGATAGAAAGACACGTCCAGGGTGCCCAGGGGCGAGTCGCTGCCCAGTTCTTCCAGCAGCGCCTGGGCCACCCACACGCCACCGGTGCGGATGCCGATAAAGCGCGGCTCGCTGATGGCACGGTGTTCCAGGTGCGCCTTGAGGCGGATCGCCATCTGGCTGATCAGGTCGGCGGGATTGGGCAGGCTCATGGGTGCTCCTTCTAGGCCTCGCGCAGGCAAGGTCCGGGCTCAAACGTAAGAAGACGCGGCAAGCCGCGTCAGTCAGGATTCAAATAAAGCGGTGTTTTCATCCAGCCAGCCCTGCAACAGCAGGGCCGCGGCGATGGCATCCACCGGGTTGTCGCGGTAACTGCCTTTCTGCCCGCCACGGTCACGGCGCTCGCCCTTGGCTTCGAACGTGGTCAGGCGTTCGTCGTGGGTATAGAAGGGCAGGTTGTAGCGGCCGTTCAGGCGGCGGGCGAACTTTTCGGCCCGCAGGCACATCTCGCTCGGGGTGCCGTCCATGTTCAGCGGCAGGCCGACCACCACGGCGTCGGGCTTCCACTCCTTGATCAGGGCTTCGACCTGGTTCCAGTCCGGCACGCCGTTCTGGGCCTTCAGGGTGCACAGCTCGCGGGCCTGGCCGGTAATCACCTGGCCGACGGCGACGCCGATCTGTTTGGTGCCGTAGTCGAAACCGAGGATCAGACGCAAGGCCATCAGGCGTGCCCCGCCTGGCTGGTCAGCAGGCTGAGGTTGATCCGCAGCTTGGCGGCGGCCGCTTCCAGGCGCAGTTCGCTGGGGGTGTTGAACAGGATGTCGGCATCGAACGGGCAGGTCAGCCAGGCATTGCTCGCCAGCTCCGCCTCCAGTTGCCCGGCTTCCCAGCCGGCGTAGCCGAGGGTGATCACACTTTGATCAGGCCCCACGCCGTCGGCAATCGCGAACAGGACGTCCTGGGACGTGGACAGGGACAACCCTTCAAGGTCCACGGTCGCCTGGAATTTCGGCCCGGTGGGGTGCAGCACAAAACCCCGGTCCGTCTGCACCGGCCCGCCGATGTAGATCGGTACGTGCTGGCAGCTGGCGGGTGGGTCGATGTCCGGGCGCAGTTGCTCGAGGATATCGGCCAGGTTCAGGTCTTGCGGGCGGTTGACCACCAACCCCATCGCACCATTGGCGGTGTGCTCGACGATGTAGGTCAAGGTCTGCGCAAAGTTCGGGTCGGCCATATGGGGCATGGCGATCAGGAATTGGTGCTTGAGGTAGGTCGGGCTGACATTTTTCATGTCCGCTAGTGTGGCGTTGGAGGGGCGAACTGACAAGCTGAGGATGCGCAGGAAATCACCGCCAGCATCAATTGCTCGACAGCCGATCACCCTTGGCAAAGCGCCAGGTGCGAATGATTTCCAGGCGGTCGATGTCGTTCAGGTCCCCGGTAAACGGCGCAAAAGGCGCCGCCAGGCGCACGATGCGTTGCGCTGCCTGGTCCAGCAGCGGTTGGCCGGAGGACTCCAGCACCTGCACCTCGTACAAGGTGCCGTCGCGGTTGATCGACACCAGCAGTCGCAAATTGCCGTAGATCTGCTGGCGACGGGCTTCGTCCGGGTAGTTCAGGTTGCCGATGCGCTCGACCTTCTTGCGCCACTCATCCTTATACCAGGCGCCTTTGTCGCGCATGGTGGAGGCGGCGTTGAGGCGGTAGATCCGCGGGCGCTTGGCGTACAGCTGTTGTTCGTGGGCCAGTTCGGCTTCCAGGCTGGAGATCTCACTGGAGAGTTGCGAGCTGTCAAAAGTCGGGGCCGGCGGGGCCGGCGTGGGTTCGGTCTTGGCCTTTTCGCGCTGGGTCGGGGCTTTTTGCGGCTTGGGCGCCACGGTGGTGACCGCCGCCTTGGGTGCGGCCTGTTTCACCTCCGGCTTGGGCGCCGGCGGTGGCGTGACCTTATTGACCTTGTTGTCCTGGAATGGCGCGACTTCAGTGGTCTTGGGCACGGCCTTCTTGTCGAGGGTGCCGCTGCCTTGCTGATTGTCCTGGGCGAGAAAGTCGGCCTTTTCGGGCTTCTTTTCGCTTTTGAACGTGGCGAGGGTGATTTCCAGGGTCTTGGTGATCTGCCTGGGTTCGGCAAAGGTGAAACCCAGGCCGAGGATCAACGCCAGGTGAATCAACGCCGCCAGAAACAGGGTAAATCCGAGCCGATCAGCCGGGCGCACGCCGCTGTGGGAGAGTTCGGGGGGCAGATCGGACGGGAGCGTCATGACAAGAAAACCAACATCGCGCGTTTCACAGGTGGCGCATGATAACGCAATGTTGGTTTGTGTCCGGCTGTTCTATGTCACTTGGCTTGTAGCTTGGCGGCAATCGCAGCCATCAGCATTTCGCCGATGTTCGTGCCAAATGCGTTGTCGATCTCGCGAATACAGGTCGGGCTGGTGACGTTGATTTCGGTGAGGTTCTCGCCGATTACGTCCAGTCCTACGAACAGCAGGCCTTTTTCGCGCAGGGTCGGGCCGACTTGGGCTGCAATCCAGCGATCCTTGTCCGTCAGCGGGCGGGCTTCACCCCGGCCACCGGCGGCCAGGTTGCCGCGGGTCTCGCCGGCGGCCGGAATGCGCGCCAGGCAGTAAGGCACCGGCTCGCCGTCGATCATCAGGATGCGCTTGTCGCCGTCCTTGATCGCCGGAATGTAGGCCTGGCCCATGATCTGCTGGGTGCCCAGCGCAGTCAGGGTCTCCAGGATCACCGACAGGTTCGGGTCGCCGGCGCGGTGGCGGAAGATCGAGGTACCGCCCATGCCGTCCAGCGGCTTGAGGATCACATCGCCGTGCTTGGCGGCGAATTCGCGCAGCACATCGGCGCGGCGGCTGACCACGGTCGGCGGCGTGCACTGCGGGAACAGCGTGGCGAACAGCTTTTCATTGCAGTCGCGCAGGCTCTGGGGCTTGTTGACGATCAGCACGCCCGCGCGCTCGGCCTGCTCCAGCAGGTAGGTGGAGTAGACGAACTCCATGTCGAACGGCGGATCCTTGCGCATCAGGATCACGTCGAGGTCGCTCAGGGGGCTGTCGATTTCGTCTTGCAGCTCGAACCACTTCTCGGGGTTGGCAAACACCTGCAGGGGACGCATCCGCGCCCGCGCTTCACCGTCGCCCTGGTAAAGGTCCGGCTGCTCCATATAGAACAGGCTCCAGCCGCGGGCCTGGGCGGCCAGCAGCATGGCCAGCGAGCTGTCCTTTTTATAGGAAATGCTGGCGATAGGGTCCATGACAATGCCGACGCGAACGCTCATGGGGGATTTCCTCTAGCAAATAAGGGCGCATAAAAGTGGCGTCAGAGTGGCGCTGCGGCTGTTGTGGGTCAAGGAAAAACCACCACGCGGGTCGGCCGATAGATTGCGTTCTGAGACTGTGCTAAAAAGGCTGCCATGGCACATCAGCCCTTGAATTCCGAGGCTTTTGGCGCTCGTCCTGTGCAACATCAGGCAGTACACACCGAAAACCTATTCGCTGTGGCGATGGTAGAGCAGATATGGAACAGCATTCCAACGCCTTGAAAGTGATGGTGATCGACGATTCGAAAACGATTCGCCGCACGGCCGAAACACTGTTGAAGAACGTAGGGTGCGACGTCATCACGGCCATCGACGGTTTCGATGCCCTGGCCAAGATTGTTGACCATCATCCACACATTATCTTTGTCGACATCATGATGCCGCGCCTGGATGGCTATCAGACCTGCGCGCTGGTGAAGAACAACCCGGCGTTCAAGTCGATCCCGGTAATCATGCTGTCCTCCAAGGATGGTCTGTTCGACAAGGCCAAGGGGCGCATCGTTGGCTCTGATCAGTTTTTGACCAAGCCTTTCAGCAAGGAAGAACTGCTGAGCGCGATCAAGGCCTATGTACCGGGCTTCGCCGCAGTAGAACAAGCACACTGACGGGGGCCCCACGAGGGCTTGCGTCTACTAGATAAGTGGGGAAAACCATGGCACGTGTTCTGATCGTCGACGATTCGCCGACTGAAATGTACAAACTGACCGAAATGCTCGAAAAGCACGGTCACACCGTCCTCAAGGCCCAGAACGGCGGCGATGGCGTTGCGCTGGCCCGTCAGGAAAAGCCGGATGCGGTGCTGATGGATATCGTGATGCCGGGCCTCAATGGCTTCCAGGCCACTCGTCAGTTGACCAAGGATGCCGAGACCAGCCACATCCCGGTGATCATCATCACCACCAAGGATCAGGAAACCGACAAGATCTGGGGCGAGCGCCAGGGCGCCAAGGATTACCTGACCAAGCCGGTAGACGAAGAAACCCTGATCGCCACCCTGAACAAGGTGCTGGCCGGCTGACGGCACGTTCCCATGACCGAGTCGCAAACCGCCTTCGAGCTGCTGCTGGACATCGACCGCCGCTGCCGCTTGCTGGCTGCCGACCTGCCGTCCCAGGAAACCCGGCTGCTCAGCTGGAGCGGGATCGGGTTTCGCCTGGGCGAACACTGGTACGTGGCGCCCATGGGCGAGGTGGCGGAAGTGCTGCACGAACCGCGCTGTACCTTGATGCCCGGGGTCAAGCCGTGGATCAAGGGCGTGGCCAACCTGCGCGGGCGCTTGCTGCCGGTGATGGACCTGGGCGGTTTCCTTGGCCTTGAGCTGTCGGTGGCGCGCAAACAACGGCGGGTGCTGGTGGTGGAGTATCAGGACGTGTTTGTCGGCCTGTTGGTGGACGAGGTGGTGGGCATGCAGCATTTCGCACAAGACGCGTTGTCGACGAGCACCGCAGGCGGCGCGCCGTTTATCCAGGGCCAGTTCGACGGCGACCAGCTGTGGCAGGTCTTCAGCCCCTTCGCCCTGGCCCAGGCTCCAGGTTTCATGGATGTCGCCGCATGAGTACCGTCACCCCGGTCAAACCCCAGGAAGCCTCCCGCAGCCGCTCGCAGATCATCGTGCTGTTTATCGCGCTGATCGTGTTCATCATGCTGCTGTTCGCCAACTTCGCGTACCTCAACACCCAGTCTACCTACGACAAACAGTACATCGGCCACGCCGGTGAGCTGCGGGTGCTGTCCCAGCGCATCGCCAAGAACGCCACCGAGGCTGCCGCCGGCAAGGCGGCGGCGTTCAAGCTGCTGGGGGATGCACGCAACGATTTTGCCCAGCGCTGGGGTTACCTGAAAAAAGGCGACCCGGCCACCGGCCTGCCCGCTGCACCCACCGCCGTGCGTGCAGAAATGCGCGCCGTGCAGACCGACTGGGAAGCGCTGCTGAAAAACGCCGATGCGATTCTGGCCAGCGAGCAAACGGTGCTGTCGCTGCATCAAGTGGCCGCGACCCTGGCGGAAACCGTTCCGCAGTTGCAGATGGAGTCGGAAAAGGTTGTCGATATTCTGCTGCAACGCGGCGCACCGGCCAGCCAGGTAGCGTTGGCCCAGCGCCAGTCATTGCTGGCCGAACGCATCCTGGGGGCGGTAAACACCGTGCTGGCGGGGGACGAGACTGCCGTGCAGGCCGCCGATGCCTTTGGCCGCGATGCCAGCCGTTTCGGCGTGGTGCTCAGTGGCATGCTCAACGGCAATCCCGGGCTGCGCATCACCCAGGTTGAAGACCACGACGCCCGCGCCCGGTTGGCGGAGATTTCCGAGCTGTTCGAATTCGTCTCCGGTTCCGTGGACGAAATCCTCGAGACCTCGCCGCAGCTGTTCCAGGTGCGCGCCTCGGCGAGCAATATCTTCAACCTGTCGCAAACCCTGCTGGACGAAGCCTCGCACCTGGCCACCGGCTTTGAAAACCTGGCGGACGGGCGCACTTTCGACACCATCGGCGGCTACGTGCTGGGCTTGCTGGCGCTGGCCTCGATCATCCTGATCGGCCTGGTGATGGTCCGCGAGACCAACCGCCAGTTGCGGGAAACCGCCGAGAAGAACGAGCGCAACCAGAACGCGATCATGCGCCTGCTGGATGAGATTGAAGACTTGGCCGACGGCGACCTGACCGTCACCGCCTCGGTCACCGAAGACTTCACCGGCACCATCGCCGACTCCATCAACTATTCCGTGGACCAACTGCGCGACCTGGTGGCCACCATCAACCTCACTGCCGGCCAGGTGGCTGGTGCGGTGCAGGACACCCAGGCCACCGCCATGCACCTGGCCCAAGCGTCGGAGCATCAGGCACAGCAGATTGCCGAAGCGTCCACGGCGATCAACCAGATGGCCCAGTCCATCGACCAGGTGTCGGCCAACGCCGCCGAATCTTCGGCAGTGGCCGAGCGTTCGGTAGAGATTGCCAACAAGGGCAACGAGGTGGTGCACAACACCATCCACGGCATGGACAACATCCGCGAACAGATCCAGGACACCGCCAAGCGCATCAAGCGCCTGGGGGAATCGTCCCAGGAAATTGGCGACATCGTCAGCCTGATCGATGACATCGCCGAGCAGACCAACATCCTCGCGCTCAACGCCGCGATCCAGGCGAGCATGGCCGGTGATGCCGGGCGTGGTTTTGCGGTAGTAGCCGATGAGGTACAGCGCCTGGCTGAGCGTTCTTCGGCGGCGACGCGGCAGATCGAAACCCTGGTGCGGGCGATCCAGACGGATACCAACGAAGCCGTGATTTCCATGGAGCAGACCACCACCGAAGTGGTGCGCGGTGCGCGGCTGGCCCAGGACGCCGGGGTTGCGCTGGAAGAGATTGAAGGCGTGTCGAAAACCCTGGCGGCGCTGATCCAGAGTATCTCCAACGCGGCGCAGCAGCAGACGTCGTCGGCGGGGCAGATTTCCCTGACGATGAACGTGATCCAGCAGATCACCACTCAGACTTCGTCGGGCTCTACGGCCACTGCCGAGAGCATCGGCAACCTGGCAAAAATGGCCAGTCAGTTGCGGCGGTCGGTGTCGGGGTTCACCTTGCCGGCGGCGAAGCGGGTGGATGAGTGAAATGCGCCCTCGAAAACACCGAAAAGCAAATGTGGGAGCGGGCTTGCTCGCGAATGCGGTGTGTCAGTCGCCGACGCTTTGTCTGACCCACCGCATTCGCGAGCAAGCCCGCTCCCACAGTTGATCTCCTTTGTTTTGAGATCGGTGTACGCATGACCCAGCACTACCAGCAACTCATGAATTCAGACGGGAGCGGTTATGGTTGATCGGCACGACTACGTGGCCCTCGAATGGGTCAAGGGCGAAATTGCCGAAACCCTGAAACAGGCCCGCTCGGCGCTGGACGCCTATGTTGAAGAAAGCAGCAGCGAGGCCATCGGCCAGTGCCTGGAATGCATCCATCAGGTGCATGGCAGCCTGTTGATGGTCGAGTTCTACGGCGCGGCCCTGTTCGCTGAAGAAATGGAACAACTGGCCCTCGCCCTGCAAGGCGCGCGCGTCAGCCAGCGCGACGAAGGCATTCGCCTGCTGCAACAGGGCCTTGGCCAACTGCCGCTGTACCTCGACCGCGTACACAGCGCCCGGCGCGACCTGCCCCTGGTAGTGCTGCCGCTGCTCAACGACCTGCGCAGCGTGCGCGGCGAAAGCCTGCTCTCGGAAACCAGCCTGTTCAGCCCGCAACTGCTGGTGATCCCGCCGCTGCCCGAAGACGCCCTGGCCCAGCGCACGCCAGAGGATTTCCCCGAGCTGCTGCGCCAGTGGCGGCAGATGCTGCAACAGGCGCTGGTCGGTTTGCTGCGCGAAGACCACGGCCCCAGCAACCTGGAAGACATGGCGCGGGTCTTCGCCCGCCTCGAAGCCCTGTGCCATGGTGCGCCGCTGTTACCGTTGTGGCAGGTCACCTCGGCGCTGGTGGAAGGCATGCTCATTGGCGTGGTTGCCAACAGCCCGGCGTTGCGCAGTTTGCTCAAGGCCTGCGACAAGCCACTCAAGCGCCTGCTGATCCAGGGCATCAACGGCATCAACACCCCGGCCCCGGATGAGCTGCTCAAGAGCCTGTTGTTCTACGTCGCCAAAGTCACCCGACCGACTCCACGGATGCAAAGTTTGAAAGAACGATATGGCCTCGATGAAGCTTTGCCCGACAGCGCCGTGGTGGACGCCGAACGCGCCCGCCTGGCCGGCCCGGACCGCGACGCGATGGGCTCGGTGCTCGGCGCGTTGTGCGAGGAGCTGGTGCGGGTCAAGGAACGCCTGGACCTGTTCGTACGCAGCGACCGTCAGCACGCCTCGGACCTTGAGGCGTTGCTGGCGCCGCTGCGGCAGATCGCCGATACCCTCGCCGTATTGGGCTTCGGCCAGCCGCGCAAAGTGATCATCGACCAACTGGCGGTGGTACTCGGCCTGGCCCAGGGGCAGCGCGAACCCAACGATGCGGTATTGATGGACGTTGCCGGTGCGTTGCTCTACGTCGAGGCCACGCTGGCCGGGATGGTCGGCACTGTCGAGCCGGAACGCCGCGAAGAAAGCCGCCTGCCTACCACCGACCTGACGCAGATCCACCACCTCGTCATCCGCGAATCCTGCCAGTGCCTGACACAGGCCAAAGAGCTGGTGATCGACTGCATCGAGGCCCATTGGGACCGCCAGCGCCTGGAGTCGCTGCCCGAGTTGCTGACCCAGGTGCGCGGCGCGCTGGCGATGATTCCGCTGCCCCGTGCGGCGAGCCTGATGCGTGGCTGCAATGACTACGTCAACGAGCAACTGATGGTCGGCGACGCCGCACCTTCCGAGGCGCAGCTTGAGCATTTTGCCGATGTGCTCACCAGCCTCGAGTACTACCTGGAACGCATGCTCCAGGACCACGACGCCCCGGGCGAACGGGTGCTGGAAGTCGCCGCTGAAGGCCTGGCCGCGCTGGGCTATTTGCCGGCGGAAAAACCCTGGCGCCAGGCACTGCTTGAGCAGGGTGATACGCCCACGGAGCAAACGCCGTTCCTCGCCGATGCGTTGGCCAGCCCCACATCGCGCCTCAACCCGCCGGCACTCCAGCGTCCCGGCAGCCTGCTGCCGCCGCCCGCCGGTGAAGAAGCCATCGATGATGAGCTGCGGGAAGTCTTCCTCGAAGAAATCGCCGAAGTCCTCGACGTGCTGCATCGCTATGTGCCTGCCGGCACCGCCAGCCTGGAAGACAAGGCCACCCTGAGCGAAATGCGCCGCGCCTTCCACACCTTGAAAGGCAGTGGCCGCATGGTGCGCGCCCTGGTGTTGGCGGAGCTGGCCTGGGCCGTGGAAAACCTGCTCAACCGCGTGCTGGAACGCAGCGTCGCGCCGGGCCCGGATGTGCAAGCAGTGCTGGATGACGTGTTGGAATTGCTGCCGGAGCTGATCACCGATTTTGCCGACAATGCCCAGCGCCAGCGCGATGACGTAGACGAACTGGCGGCGCGGGCGCACGCCCTGGCCAGCCGTGTCGAACCGTCGGCCACAGACCCGGCCGCCCTGGACCCGCAGTTGCTGGAAATCTTCCGCAACGAAGCCCAGAGCCACCTCGACAGCCTCAACCGCTTCCTGCAACAGGCCACCGAGCACCTGCCGCTGCAAGTCAGTGATGACCTGCAACGCGCACTGCACACCCTCAAAGGCAGCGCCTATATGGCCGGTGTGTTGCCCATCGCCGAACTGGCGCGCCCGCTGGATCACCTGACCCGCGAATACAAGGCCCACCGCCTGCCGCTGGACCTGGATGAAATCGAATTGCTGCTGGAGGCCGAAGCGTTGTTCCAGCGCGGCGTGCGCCAGCTGGACAGTGACCCTCACGCGGCCATCAATGGTGCAGCAGGGCTGATCGAGCGCACGCAAAACCTGCTGAACAGCCAGCTTGACGCCTTGCTGAATGCGCCCAACACCGGCCTGCGGATCAAGCGCGACCCGCAGTTGATCGCCAACTTCCTGGCCCAGGGCATGGACATCCTGCTGGACGCCGAAAGCCTGCTGCGCCGCTGGCAACAGCACCCCGGCGAACGCCAGGAACTGAGCGCGCTGCTGGACGAACTGACCACCCTCGGCGAAGGCGCGCACCTCGCCGACCTGCACCCGATGGACGAATTGTGCGAAGCCTTGCTCGACCTCTACGGCGCAGTGGAAGAAAGCAGCCTGGCGGTCAGCGAGCGCTTCTTCCACGAGGCCGAACAGGCCCACGAAGCCCTGATCAACATGCTCGACCAACTGGCCGCCGGCCAGGAAATCAGCGCGGCGCCGGCCCGGGTACGCGCCCTGCGCGAGCTGCTGGATGAAGGCCTCGACCCGTCCGCCACCGGTTTGATCAAGACCGATGGCAGCCGCGCGCTGAGCATCTCCGAGCTGGGCGCCGCTACGGCGAAGCTCGATCAGGGTTTTGCGGTGGATGACGAGATCGTCGAGATCTTCCTTGAGGAAGCGGTGGACATCCTCGACAGCGCCGGCCAGTCCTTGAAGCGTTGGCTGCTGGACCCGGATAACGCAGCGCCGCTGTCATCGTTGCAGCGGGATTTGCACACCCTCAAGGGTGGCGCGCGCATGGCTGAAATCGGCGCGGTGGGCGACCTGGCCCTTGAGCTGGAAAACCTTTACGAAGGTTTGGTGGACCGTCGCTACAGCTATTCCAGCGAGCTGGCCAATGTGTTGATGGCCAGTCATGAGCGGCTGGCGCTGTTGCTTGAGCAACTGCAACACCAGCAACCGTTGAGCGACTCCTCCGACCTGATCAGCCACTTGCGTGAGTTGCGCCAAGGCACCGGACAAGCGGCGCCCGCAGCGGCCGCCGAAGTCGAGACGCCGGGCAGTGATCCTGAGCTGCTGGATATCTTTCTCGAAGAGGCCGCCGACATCCTCGACAGCTCCGGCGCCGCGCTGTTGCGCTGGCAGGCCGAGCCGAAAAATCGCCAGGAAGTCGAGACACTGCTGCGCGACCTGCACACCCTCAAGGGCGGCGCTCGCATGGTCGAGATCGGCCCGATTGGCGACCTGGCCCATGAGTTGGAGTTTCTCTATGAGGGCTTGTCGGCAGGTTTGCTGGCGCCCTCGGCGGAGCTGTTCGCCTTGCTGCAAGGCTGCCACGACCGCCTGGCGCAGATGATCGATGCGGTGGCGGCGGGAATGCCGGTGGGCTCGGTGGACCTGCTGATCGAGCGCATCAAGAGCCTGGTGCGTCCGGCTGAAGTGACGGACGCACCGGTGGCGTTGACGGCAACCAAAACCGAGGCGGTGCCGGCCAGCGACCCGGCCGCCGACATGGTGAAGATCTCTGCCGACTTGCTGGATGACCTGGTCAACCTGGCGGGTGAAACTTCGATCTTCCGTGGGCGTATCGAGCAGCAGGTCAACGATGCGAGCGTTGCTCTCAACGAGGTGGAAACCACCATCGAGCGTATGCGCGATCAACTGCGCCGCCTCGACACCGAGACCCAGGGCCGCATCCTCAGCCGCCAGCAGGCCGAGGCCGAACGCCTGGGCTACGAAGAATTCGACCCGCTGGAAATGGACCGCCATTCCCAGTTGCAACAACTGTCCCGGGCCTTGTTCGAATCGGCTTCCGACCTGCTCGACCTCAAGGAAACCCTCGACCGCCGCAACCAGGACGCCCACAACCTGCTGCAGCAACAGGCGCGCATCAACACCGAGTTGCAGGAAGGCCTGATGCGCACGCGCATGGTGCCCTTCGAACGCATGCTGCCACGGCTTAAACGCATCGTGCGGCAGGTGGCGGGCGAGCTGGGCAAGGACGTGGAATTTATCGTCGGCAATGCCGAAGGCGAGATGGACCGCAACGTGCTGGAGCGCATGGTCGCGCCGCTGGAACACATGCTGCGCAACGCCGTCGACCACGGCCTGGAATCCCGCGATGCACGATTGCTGGCCGGTAAACCCGAGAAAGGCCGCATCACGCTGGACCTGACCCACGAAGGCGGCGACATCGTTTTCGACATGCGCGACGACGGCGCCGGCGTGCCGCTTGAAGCCGTGCGGCGCAAGGCGATCAAGCGTGGCTTGCTCGACCCCAGCCTGGAAATCAGCGACCGCGACGTGTTGCAGTTCATCCTGCAACCGGGGTTTTCCACTGCCGAAAAAATCACCCAGATTTCCGGGCGTGGCGTGGGCATGGACGTGGTGCATGAAGAAGTGCGCCAGCTGGGCGGCTCGATGGTCATCGACTCGACGCCGGGAGAGGGCGTGCACTTTCGCATTCGCCTGCCGTTCACTGTGTCGGTCAACCGGGCGATGATGGTGCAGTGTGCCGACGATCAATACGCGATCCCGCTGAACACCATCGAAGGCCTGGTGCGGGTCATGCCCCATGAGCTGGAAGGGCACTATCAGCAGGACCCGCCGCGCTACGAATACGCCGGCCAACGCTACGAACTGTTCTACCTCGGCGACCTGCTGCACACCGTCGGCCGGCCGAACCTGCTGGGCCAGTACCAGCCGCTGCCGGTGCTGCTGGTGCAATGCAACGAACGGCGCGTGGCGGTGCAAGTGGACGCCATGGCCGGCACCCGGGAGATCGTGGTCAAGGGCCTCGGGCCGCAGTTTGCCGGGGTGAAGGGCGTGTCTGGCGCAACCATCCTTGGCGATGGCCGCGTGGTGCTGATCATCGACCTGATGGCGCATATCCGCGCCCGGCCACCGGCGTTGCCGGCCCAGGCGGCGGACGCTCCGTTGATCCTCAACGACCCGCTGAAAAAGCGCCCGCTGCTGGTGCTGGTGGTGGACGACTCGGTCACCGTGCGCAAAGTCACCAGCCGCCTGCTGGAGCGCAACGGCATGAACGTGCTCACCGCCAAGGACGGCATCGACGCCATGGCCGTGCTGGAAGAGCACACCCCGGACCTGATGCTGCTCGACATCGAAATGCCGCGCATGGACGGCTTCGAAGTGGCCATCCAGGTGCGCGACGACCCGCGGCTGATGCGCATGCCCATCATCATGATCACCTCCCGCACCGGGCAAAAACACCGTGATCGTGCGATGGCGATTGGCGTCAACGACTACCTCGGCAAGCCTTATCAAGAGTCGGTGCTGCTGGAAAGCATCGCTTACTGGAGCAAGTCCCGTGCTTGATCACCGCGCAACTCAACTCACCGGCTTGCTGCTGCCATTGGCCGACCGTCACCTGTTGTTGCCCAACGTCGCCGTGGCCGAGCTGATCGACTTCCAGCGCGGCGAACCGGCCAGTGATGCGCCGCCGTGGTATTTGCGGCAGGTTACCTGGCGGGATCGGCAGTTGCCGTTGATCAGCTTTGAGGCCGCGTGTGGCGAGTCGGGCGTGGTGGGAGAGCGGGCGCGGATTGTGGTGTTGAACACCCTCGGAGGACGGCCGACGTTGAAGTTTATTGCGTTGGTGATCCAGGGGATTCCGCGTTCGTACAAGCTCGATAGCCAGTTGAGTTATGTGGACGTGCCGTTGTGCCCGCTGGAGTTGGCGGCGGTGCAGGTGGGGGAGCATGTGGCCAGGGTGCCGGACTTGATGGGATTGGAGGCGTTGTTGGTCGAAGCCGGATTGGCCTGAGTGTAACCGTCAGTCAATCCGTGCAAACCGTTCGATTTTTGATGATCGTTCCCACGCTCCGCGTGGGAATGCAGCCTCGGACGCTCTGCGTCCAGCTGGCGATGCAAGGCTTAAGTCTCGCGCTGTGGTGACGCGGAGCGTCACGGGATGCATTCCCACGCAGAGCGTGGGAACGATCGCATCGGCGTGCGCTTTACAGTCGGATTTTTCCTGCAACCTCTCGCGCTGTGCATGAACTTGTTGTGCCCTGCGATCGCGCCTAGTCTTCGTCCGTCATCGCAAAAAACGGTGACACGGACGTGCAAGTCCGGTTACATATCGGCGCACCAACGCCCATAGCCATTCAACGGGCGTTTTTTATGCCTGCTGTATTTCTTATGGCGGCTGTGCGTGGGAGATCCCTTGGGGTCTGCCGGGGTCCGATATGCCCGGTCTTGCACACCTGCGCACAGCTGCCACCTTATTCGCGTGCAAGCGGATGGTGTCAGCTTCCCTAATACATATCGGAGCTGCACATCATGTTCAAACCTACCCCCAATCCGCCCCACAGCGCTGAAATCGAACACCGCAAACTCCAGGCCGCCGCCGAGCGTGCCATGGATCATTACTTTCCGACTCCTGCGTCATCGTCACTCTTTGCCGTCTCTCCCTCTCAATCCACCGAAGCCCTGCTGGCCAACGCTTCTGAAACCTTTGCCTCACTCAACGCGCTGACCTCCAACCTGGCCTTTGAATTGGAAGGTTCCCAGCGCGGCGTGGTGCTGGCCATTCAGCAGATGAGTGAGCTGGGGCAGTTACTGGTTGATCAGGCACTGGAGCAGGTTGCTCCTTCTTGCGCAGCCTAAAAACTTGATCGTTCCCAAAAAGGGACCTATCGTTCCCTTTTTGGGACTCTTCGGTCGCTGCCATGCAAACCCTGCCCCTTAGCACTGCGCTATTCACCGTGACTCAGCAGAAAGTCTTGGGTTTGCTCTTTGGCAAGCCCGACCATAGCTTCTTCACCAATGAAATCGCCCGCTGGGCAAAGGTGGGCAAGGGCAGCCTGACCCGCGAGCTGGAGCGTTTGCAGTTGGCAGGCATCCTGACGGTGACGCGCCAGGGCAACCAAACCCACTACCAGGCCAATCCGCAGTGCCCCGTTTACTCGGAGCTGTTGGCCATCGTGCGCAAGACCCTGAGCCTGGATGAGCCATTGCGCAACGCACTGGCTCCATTTGCCACGCAACTGAAGTGGGCATTTATCTACGGTTCCATCGCCAAGGGCGAGGCGCACTCATCCAGTGACATAGATCTGATGCTGATCGGCGAAAGCCTCAACTACAGTGAAGTCATGGAGCAGCTCATGCCGCTGGAAGAGCAACTGGGCCGCACCATCAACCCGACGCTCTATACCCCCGAAGACTGGATCGGCAAATGGAATGCCGGTCATAGTTTTGTGCAGCGGGTGGCGGAGCAGGACAAGATCAACCTGATTGGGGAAAACCCCGTGGAGTCCAAGGATGGACAGCAAGGCAAACCTGGAGAACCTGCAACGTAGTGGTGGCTTGAAGGCTGAGCCGCCGGATCGCACGGAATGTGATGGGTTGATGCGCTCTGCCCGTGATCGATTGAAGGACGCCAAAACTCCGCAATTATCTTTCGCCAGCCGTTTTGATTTGGCTTACAACGCGGCCCACGCAATCGCCCTCACAGCCTTGCGCTTGCACGGCTATCGCTCGGACAAGCGCTATCTGGTGTTCCAATGCCTGCTTCATACCACCGCAGCCAACAAGGTTCAGGTAAGACTGTTTGCGCTATGCCACGAGCGCCGCAACCTGGCGGAATATGAAGGGTATATGGATGAGGATGAGGGGTTGTTGGAGCAACTGATTGCGCATACTCAAGCGCTATTGAAGGAGGTCGAACAGTGGGTGACTAACCAGAAATAGCGGCTTGGGTGATGAAGCGAGATCAGTCCCAAAAAGGGACTGATCGTTCCCATTTTGGGACTTCTGCGCACGTTCTCCCGAACAGCGCTGAGCAAATGTGGGAGCGGGCTTGCTCGCGAATGCGGTGTGTCAGTACCCGATTTATCAACTGACCCACCGCATTCGCGAGCAAGCCCGCTCCCACATTTGAACTGTGTTGAGCCCGAGCCTCAGCGTTTGCTAATGAACCATTACTCCAATCGTAACGGTTCACCGCCCAGCTTGATTGATGCCCCCCCAATACCCTCCTAAGGTACAGCCCACGACAGCAAATCCCGTGGAGCGACCATGACAACAACAACTTCCCCCGACTCGCGCTGGACGCGGAGGCGCGATGAGAAGCAGCGCCGCCTCGCATTGGTGCGATCCTTCGCCGATGGCGCCGTGCTCCCCAGCGAGCGCATTGTCGAAGCCCTGGAAGCCCTGATCCTCCCCGGCGACCGCGTGGTGCTGGAAGGCAACAACCAGAAGCAGGCCGATTTCCTCTCGCGCTCCCTGGCCAAGGCCGACCCCGCCAAGCTCCACGACTTGCACATGATCATGCCCAGCGTCGGCCGTTCCGAGCACCTGGACCTGTTTGAAAAGGGCATCGCCCGCAAGCTGGATTTCTCCTTCGCCGGCACCCAGTCCCTGCGCATCAGCCAATTGCTGGAAGACGGCCTGCTGGAAATTGGCGCGATTCATACCTACATCGAACTCTACGCGCGGCTGGTGGTGGACCTGATCCCCAACGTGGTCCTGTCGGCCGGCTTCATGGCCGACCGCGCCGGCAATATCTACACCGGCCCGAGCACCGAAGACACACCCGCGCTGATCGAGCCGGCCGCCTTCAGCGATGGCATCGTCATCGTCCAGGTCAACCAACTGGTGGATGACGTCACCGACCTGCCGCGCGTCGACATCCCCGCGAGCTGGGTCGATTTCGTGGTGGTCGCTGACAAGCCCTTCTACATCGAACCGCTGTTCACCCGCGACCCACGCCACATCAAGCCCGTGCATGTGTTGATGGCGATGATGGCGATCCGCGGCATCTATGAAAAACACAACGTTCAATCGCTGAACCACGGCATCGGTTTCAACACCGCCGCCATCGAATTGATCCTGCCGACCTACGGTGAATCCCTGGGCCTGAAGGGCAAGATCTGTCGCAACTGGACCCTCAACCCGCACCCAACCCTGATCCCGGCCATCGAAAGCGGCTGGGTCGAAAGCGTGCATTGCTTCGGCACCGAACTGGGCATGGAGAACTACATCGCCGCCCGGCCGGATGTGTTCTTCACGGGTCGCGACGGCTCGCTGCGCTCCAACCGAATGTTCTGCCAGCTGGCCGGCCAGTACGCGGTGGACCTGTTTATCGGCGCCACCTTACAGGTCGATGGGGACGGGCATTCCTCCACCGTTACCCGTGGCCGCCTTGCCGGTTTTGGCGGCGCACCGAACATGGGCCACGACCCGCGCGGTCGCCGCCATGGCACACCCGCCTGGCTCGACATGCGCCACGACGACGCTCCCGAGGCCTTGCTCGAACGCGGCAAAAAGCTCGTGGTGCAGATGGTCGAGACCTTCCAGGAAGGCGGCAAACCCACCTTTGTCGAAACCCTCGACGCGGTGGAAGTCGCCCGCAAAAGCGGCATGCCCCTGGCGCCGATCATGATCTACGGCGACGACGTCACGCACCTGCTCACCGAAGAAGGCATCGCCTACCTGTACAAGGCCCGTTCCCTGGAAGAGCGCCAGGCGATGATCGCCGCCGTGGCCGGGGTGACCGCCATCGGCTTGCGCCACAACCCCAAGGACACCGCACGCATGCGTCGCGAAGGCTTGATTGCGCTGCCCGAAGACCTCGGCATCCGCCGCACCGATGCCACCCGCGAGCTGCTGGCCGCCAAGAGCGTGGCCGATCTGGTGGAGTGGTCCGGTGGCTTGTACAACCCGCCCGCCAAGTTCAGGAGCTGGTAAATGCACGCACTCAAACTGCACGACCTGACACTGGCCGAACGCCTGGCCGACATGGCCGTCGACGCCTTGATTGATGAGGCGGACCTGTCGCCGAAACCCGCCCTGGTAGACCGTCGCGGCAACGGCGCCCATACCGATTTGCACCTCGGCTTGATGCACGCCTCGGCGCTGTCGCTGTGGCCGGCGTTCAAGGAAATGGCCGAGGCCGCTGTCGAATTTGGCGAAGTCGGTTTGCCCCTGCGTGAAGCCCTCGGGCGCATCGGTCGCGAAGGTGAACAGGCGATGCTCGTCACCACCAGCGGCGTAAATACCCATCGCGGCGCGATCTGGGCGCTCGGCCTGTTAGTTGCCGCCGCCGCACTGCAACCGGAATCCTGCACTGCCAGCGCGGTGACGTTGCGCGCCGCCCGCCTGGCCTTGCTCAACGACCGTTACGCACCGCAACCGCTGAGCCACGGCGCCCAGGTCGCACAACGCTACGGCGCACGCGGTGCTCGCGAAGAGGCGCAACTGGGCTTCCCGTCGGTGCTGCAACGCGGCCTGCCCCAACTGAAGAAAAGCCGCCTGCAGCAACACGGCGAACAGAACGCGCGCCTCGACGCCTTGCTGGCGATCATGACCGATCTGGCCGACACCTGCGTGCTCTACCGCGCCGGTCCTGAAGGCTTGCAGGCCATGCAGCAGGGCGCCCAAGCCGTACTGGACGCCGGCGGCAGCGCAAGCCTCGCCGGCCGCCGCCAACTGCATGAGCTGGACCAGCAACTGCTGGCGCTGAATGCCTCCCCCGGTGGCGCCGCCGACCTGTTGGCCGCCTGCCTGTTTATCGACCGCCTCGACGGAGCGCTGTGATGGAAACCTTATCCTTTGAATTCCCCGCCGGGCAGCCCGCAAAGGGCCGCGCGCTGGTAGGTTGCGTCGGCTCCGGCGACCTCGAAGTGCTGCTGGAACCGGGAACCGCCGGCACCCTGACGATCCAGGTGCAGACCTCGGTGAACGGTGCGCAGCTGCGTTGGCAGCATCTGTTCGAGCGGATCTTCCAGGAACAGACACCCCCCGCATTGAACATCGATATCCACGACTTCGGCGCCACACCCGGCGTGGTGCGCTTGCGCCTGGAGCAAGGCTTCGAGGAGATCGGTCATGACTGACTTGCTCAACAAACACAGCTTCGTCGAACTCGGCGCCCGGCAACGGGCCAAGGCCTTGCTCGACGCGGGCAGCTATCGCGAACTGATCGACCCGTTCCAGCGCGTCATGTCGCCGTGGCTGAGCTGCCAGGGCGTGGTGCCGCAGGCAGATGACGGCGTGGTGATCGCCAAGGGCAGCATCGCCGGCTTGCCGGTGGTCATCGCGGCCATCGAAGGCAATTTCCAGGGCGGCAGTCTCGGTGAAGTCGGCGGCGCCAAGATGGCCGGAGCACTGGAGTTGGCTGCTGAAGACAACCGCAACGGCATCCCGACGCGCGCCATCCTGCTGCTGGAAACCGGCGGCGTGCGCTTGCAGGAAGCCAACCTGGGCTTGGCTGCCATCGCCGATATCCATGCGGCGATTGTCGACCTGCGCCAGTACCAGCCGGTGATCGGCGTGGTGGCGGGTAGTGTGGGTTGCTTTGGCGGCATGTCCATCGCGGCAGGCCTGTGCAGTTATCTGCTGGTGACCCGTGAGGCGCGCCTTGGCCTGAACGGCCCGCAGGTGATCGAGCAGGAAGCCGGCCTTGAAGAATACGACTCCCGTGACCGGCCCTTCATCTGGAGCCTGACCGGCGGTGAGCAGCGTTTCAACAGTGGCTTGGCCGACCGGTATGTGGCCGACGACGTGGTGCAGATTCAGCAGCAGATCACTGAACTGCTGCAACAAGGCTTGCCGGAAAACCAGCGCAGCCGTCAGGTTGATCACTATCTGGAACGCCTGGCCGCACTGAACGCCGAACCGCAAATCGACCCGGCGACGGTTCGCGATCTGTATCAGGGAGAACGCTCATGAGAGGTTTGCAGTGGTTCAACGCATTGAGCGGCGACGCAGCGCCAGTGAGCGGCGACGCAGCGCCAGTGAGCGGTTTGCCGAACTCGCTGAAAGTTGCCGACGGTGTGCTCGGTGATCAGCCAGTGCGCTTTATCGCGGTGGTCACTGACCCACAAAACCGCTTCCCTCGCGCTCGCAACGGTGAAGTCGGTTTGCTGGAAGGCTGGGGCTTGGCCAAGGCCGTTGATGAGGCGATCAACACCGGCGACAAGCGTCCGCTGATTGCCATCGTGGATGTGCCGAGCCAGGCCTACGGTCGTCGCGAAGAGGCCTTGGGCATTCACCAGGCATTGGCCGCCGCTGCCGACAGCTACGCCCGTGCCCGCCTGGCCGGTCACCCGGTGATCGCGCTGCTGGTGGGCAAGGCGATGTCCGGCGCCTTCCTCGCCCATGGTTACCAGGCCAACCGCCTGATTGCCCTGCGCGACCCCGGCGTGATGGTGCATGCCATGGGCAAGGCTTCGGCGGCGCGGGTAACCCTGCGCAGTGTTGAAGAGCTGGAAACCCTGGCCGCCAGCGTGCCGCCGATGGCCTATGACATCGACAGCTATGCCAGCCTCGGCTTGCTCTGGGAGACCTTGTCGGTCAGCCAGATCGAGCAGCCCACCAGCGAAGATGTGGCGCGGGTCAGCGAGTGCCTGGTGCAGGCGATCAAGGATGTGCAGGCCGGCGGTCGGGACCTGAGCGGTCGCCTGGGCGCCACTAACCGCGCGGCCTCCAGCCACGTGCGCCAACTGCTGCGGGAGCAATGGTGAACGCTCACGACTTGCTCTGGGGCATGACCCCGGCGCATGCGCCCGCTGATGCGCCGGCCTGGGTGCTGGAAGCATTGGCCGCTGGGCATCCGGTGGTGGTGCGGCGTGCCGTCGCGTCGCCGGGCCAGGTAGCGGTGGGGGTACGCGGGCGCTTGCGCGAGCAGCGCTTCGCCGCCGTGATGCCGATGGCGGCGGTGCAGCGGCGCGTGGTGCCGGAAGACCTGCGCGGTGTGATTTCGCCAAGGGATTTGCCGGCGTTGCAGGCCCTCGCTCAGTTGCAACCGGTGCTGGCGGGAGAGAGTTGGGGCGTCACCGGCAGTGCGGGTTTCGAGTTGGCCAGCGGTGTCGAAGCGCTGCATGCCAAGAGCGATCTGGATTTGATTCTGCGCACGCCCGAGCGCCTTGATCGCAGCGATGCAGAGGACCTGCTGGCGATACTGGATACGGCGGTGTGCGCCGTGGACCTGCAACTGCAAACGCCTTTTGGCGCGGTCGCGTTGCGTGAATGGGCCGGTGGTTCGCGTCGCGTGCTGCTGAAGAACGCCAGCGGCGCGCAGCTGGTGCTCGATCCTTGGCAGGCCGTGGCATGAGTAGCCTCCTGGCATTCCCGGGGCAGGGCGCCCAGCGTCCCGGCATGCTCCAGCAGCTGCCGCGTGCGGTGCTGGACGAAGCCAGTGCTGCCCTCAATGAGGATGTGCTTACCCTGGATTCTGCCGAAGCGCTGGCCTCGACCCGTGCCGTGCAGCTCTGCCTGTTGATTGCCGGTGTGGCCAGTGCGCGCTTGCTGGAACACACCCCCGATTACGTCGCCGGCCTGTCCATTGGTGCCTATCCGGCCGCCGTAATCGCCGGCTCGCTGGACTTTGCCGACGCGTTAAAACTCGTCAGCCTGCGCGGCGAATTGATGCAACACGCGTATCCCCACGGCTACGGCATGACCGCCCTTATCGGCCCGGACCTGTCCACCGTCGAAGCCTTGCTTGCTCAGGTCCACAGCCCGCAAACCCCGGTTTACCTGGCCAATATCAATGCCGACAACCAGACGGTCATCGCCGGCAGCGATGAGGCCATGAAGGCGGTCGCCAATCTGGTGCGCGGCAACGGCGTCGCCAAACGCCTGGCCGTCAGCGTGCCGTCTCATTGCGTACTGCTGGAAAAACCCGCCGAGGCCCTGGCCGAAGCATTCGCCCAAGTGACACTGAAACCGCCGAGCATCACCTACCTGAGCAGCACCCGCGCCCGGCCGATCCACAACACCGAACACCTGCGCGACGACCTCGCCTTCAACATGTGCCGCATCGTCGACTGGCGCGGCACCGTGCAAAGCGCCTTCGAGCGCGGTGTGCGCCTGCATATCGAACTGCCTCCCGGTGCCGTGCTTACAGGCCTTGCGCGCCGGGTGTTCGAGCAAGGCACCGTCATCGCCTTCGAAGGCGCCCGCCTGGACACCTTGCAGGCCTTGCTGCGAGAGGAGGGAAACCATCACCGATAGAGCTCCACCAAGGCTGATGCTGGTCGGTCAAGAGATAGAGCGGGTCACCAATGACCTGTGGCGAGGGAGCTTGCTCCCGTTGGAGTGCGCAGCGCTCCGAGGATTTCAGGGCCGCTACGCAGCCCAACGGGAGCAAGCTCCCTCGCCACAGGTACGGTATTCATCTTTATCGGATCGGCATTGCCGCCCAAGGCTTTCGAAGCACAAAAACAACAATTTCGATGAAGCACTTTGAGGACAACCATCATGATTATTTACGGTGTGGCGTTGCTGGCGATCTGCATGTTGGCCGGCGTGATTCTGGGCGACATGCTCGGCGTGTTGCTGGGAGTCAAATCCAACGTGGGCGGGGTGGGGATCGCGATGATCCTGCTGATCTGCGCACGGTTGTGGATGCACAAACACGGCGGCATGACCAAGGAATGCGAGATGGGTGTCGGCTTCTGGGGGGCCATGTACATCCCGGTGGTGGTGGCGATGGCGGCGCAACAGAACGTGGTGACCGCGCTGCACGGCGGCCCGGTGGCGGTGCTGGCGGCGATTGGTTCGGTGGTGGTGTGCGGTTGCACGATCGCCTTGATCAGCCGCACGCACAAGGGCGAACCGTTGCCCGATGAAGAGCCGCTGATTGCGGCTGCACCTGTCGCGGGAGGTCGCTGATATGTGGGAACTCATCGAGAAAGGCCTGGCAAATAACGGCTTGGTCACCGCCTTTGCATTTGTTGGCGTGGTGATGTGGATTTCGGTGGTGCTGTCCAAGCGCCTGACCTTCGGGCGCATCCACGGCTCAGCCATCGCGATTGTGATCGGGCTGGTGCTGGCCTGGGTGGGCGGCACCTTGACCGGCGGGCAGAAAGGCCTGGCGGACGTGGCGCTGTTTTCCGGGATCGGCTTGATGGGCGGCGCCATGCTGCGGGACTTTGCCATCGTGGCCACGGCGTTTGAAGTACAGGCCACCGAGGCGCGCAAGGCCGGCTTGATTGGTGCGATTGCCTTGCTGCTGGGCACGGTGCTGCCGTTTATTGTGGGCGCGAGTATCGCCTGGGCGTTTGGTTATCGCGATGCGATCAGCATGACCACCATCGGCGCGGGCGCGGTGACTTACATCGTCGGGCCGGTGACCGGGGCGGCGTTGGGTGCAAGCTCGGATGTGGTGGCGCTGTCCATCGCGACTGGGTTGATCAAGGCGATCCTGGTGATGGTGGGCACGCCCATGGCGGCACGCTGGATGGGCCTGGATAACCCGCGCTCGGCGATGGTGTTCGGTGGTTTGGCCGGCACGGTGAGCGGTGTGACGGCAGGCCTGGCGGCGACGGACCGGCGGCTGGTGCCGTATGGCGCGTTGACTGCCACCTTTCACACCGGGCTTGGGTGTTTGCTGGGGCCGTCGGTGCTGTACTTCATCGTGCGCGGGATTGTCGGCTGACCCGAGAGGTGTCGACCGCTTTTGTGGCGAGGGAGCTTGCTCCCGCTGGAGCGCGAAGCGGTCCCAATGCATTTTTCCTGAAACAACGCGGACGCTGATTTTACGACTGCTGCGCAGCCGAGCGGGAGCAAGCTCCCTCGCCACAGGGGATCATTGTCAGGTTTGACGATTCGCATACATCCGGCACTCTGCCAACAGCGCGAGCAAGTTCGGGTCGCGCTCCTTGGCTTTCAGAAACACCACGCCAATGTGCTGCTGCAAACGGTAGCGCGGTTGCAGGGGAATCAGCTTCACCCGGTTCTCATACACCGCCGCAATCCGCCCCGGCAGCAGCGCATAACCCACGCCCGAGCTGACCATGCTCAGCAGGGTGAAGATGTCGTTGACCTGCATCGCCACCTTCGGCTCGAACCCTGCCTGCTTGAATACGCGGTTGCCATCCTGATGGGTGGCGAAGCCTTGGGTGAGGGTGATGAAGGTGGCGTCGCGCACGTCCGCCAGGTCGATTTCCTGCTCGCGGTCGAAGGGTGAATCGGCCGGGGTGGCGAGGAAGATGTCGTCGGAAAACAGCGCGATCTGCTCGCAGTCCGGATCGTTGGCGTGCTCGTCGAGGGAGATCAGTATCGCGTCGACTTCCATGTTCTTCAGCTTGTACAGCAGGTCGAAATTGGAGCCGAGGATCAGGTCGATGTTGAGTTCGCTGCGGCGAATCTTCAGCCCCATGATCAACTGCGGCACAGTCTTTACCGTCAGCGAATACAACGAGCCCAGCTTGAAACGCTCGGCGGAAAAGCCGGCGGCCTCGCGGGTGACCCGCACGCTTTCGACCACATCCTGCACCAGCTTCTGCGCACGCTCTTCCAGCACATAGGCGCTTTCCAGCGGCGTGAGGTTGCGCCCTTCGTGCTTGAACAGCGGGCAGCGCAGGGCGTTTTCCAGGGAGTGGATCGCCCGGTGCACGCTGACGTTGCTGGTCTGCAGTTCCGCCGCCGCCCGCGCCAGGTTGCCTGTGCGCATGAACGCCAGGAAGATTTCCAGCTTCTTGAGGGTGAACTCTTCGTCGATCAGCATGGGCGTGACTCTTGTTCGAATGCCGTCGATTGTGCCCCTAAAACCAGTTCACTCCCAGCCATGCACTGCACAGGCCTAACACTACGCCGAGGATGATCAGCCAGATCGCGTTGAGTCTTGTGTAATACACCACGGCAGCGCTGGCCAGGGTCAGTACCAGGCTGGTGGCGTTGTTTTCCAGGCTGTTCATCAGGATGTAGCTGGCGGCCAGGATCAGCCCGATGGAGATCGGCAGCAGGCTGCCTTTGACCCGCTGCACCCACGGGGTTTTGCTGTGTTTTTCCAGCCAGCCGGCGCCGAAGTAGGTGAGCACCGAGCAGGGCACCAGCTTGGCGGTCAGGGCCACCAGGGCGCCGGGCAACCCGGCGGCTTGCTGGCCGATAAATACCAGGAACATGCCATTGGGCCCCGGCAAGGCCTGGGACAGGGCGAAGAAGGCGACGAACTGGGCGTCGGTGATCCAGTTCATGTCGGTGACGGTGTAGCGGTGGATATCGCTCAGGGCCACGGTGTTGCCGCCAATCGCCATCAGCGACCACAGCGCGCATTGGATCATCAGGTGAAACAGCACGCTCTGCATCAGCCGGCCACCTTCTGCTTGCCCATGAAGCTCAAGGCCAACGAGCTGGGAATGCAGATCAGCAAGACCATCCACAACGGCAGCACCAGCACCGCCATCAACACGAAGGTCAGGACGAACGCGCTGTAGTTGGCCAGGGTCCTGGGCATGGCCTTGAGCAGGCGCAAGGTGGTGCCGAGCATCAGCCCGGTGGCGATCGGCATCACCGCGCCGAAGATCTGCTGCACCACGTCATGGCTCCACCATTTGGCATAGGCGAAGCCGGCCAGCACGGTGATCAGCGAGGGGAACAGATACAAGCCGACCACGGTCACAACCGCACCCGGCAAACCGTGCAGGCGCCGACCGTAGATGATGCCGACGTTGGCGATATTCGGCCCGGGGAAGAATTGGCCGGTGGTCAGCAACTCGTTGAAGCCTTGTTCGCTGACCCACTGCCGGCGGTCGACCATCATCTGCCGCGCCCAGGGCATCACGCCGCCAAAGCCGAACAGGCCGACCATGGCGAAGTTGTAAAACAATTGCCACAGACTCGGGTGGGGCTGGGCAGGTTCAAGGTCGGGCATGGGCGTTACCGATGAGGGGCTTTTATGTAGGAGCTGGCTTGCCTGCGATAGCGTTGGGTCAGACATGCATCTGCTGCTGATACACCGCTATCGCCGGCAAGCCAGCTCCCACAGGATGAAGCGAATCATCCATCGGCATGTGTATTTGGGCAAATGAAGAAAGGTTGTTACCTGATATTGGGTGGGTGACGTCAGAATGGTCGAGGTGATAACCGTTATTCGAGGTGAGTGACACATGTATCACGGGGAACGATTCAACGCCTGGAGCCACTTGCTCGGGGCGGTTGCGGCTTTTGTGGGTGCGGTATGGATGTTGGTGGTGGCCAGTATGGACGGCAACCCCTGGAAGATTGTCAGCGTGGCCATTTACGGTTTCACGTTGCTGGTGCTGTACAGCGCGTCGACCGTGTACCACAGCGTGCGCGGGCGCAAGAAAGCGATCATGCAGAAGGTCGATCACTTTTCGATCTACCTGCTGATTGCCGGCAGCTACACACCGTTTTGCCTGGTGACGCTGCGCGGGCCGTGGGGCTGGACGCTGTTCGGGATTGTGTGGGGGCTGGCGGTGATCGGCATCCTGCAGGAGATCAAGCCACGTTCCGAGGCGCGGATCCTGTCGATCGTGATCTATGCGGTGATGGGCTGGATTGTGCTGGTGGCGGTCAAGCCGCTGATTGCTGCGCTGGGGCCTACCGGGTTTGCCTGGCTGGCGTCGGGCGGGGTGCTGTACACCGTGGGCATTATTTTCTTTGCCCTGGAGGACCGCCTGCGGCACTCCCACGGGATCTGGCATTTGTTCGTGATTGGCGGCAGCCTGCTGCATTTCGTGGCGATCATGGGGTACGTGTTATAGCCGGTCCAATTGCTCCTGGGCCCGGCTGCCGAAGATCTCCAACAGGCTCGCCAGCATATGCGGCGGCGGTTCGTCGGCGCGGGTCAGGGCGTACAAGGTGATTGGCAGCGGCGGCGCAAGGGGGCGAATGCAAGTAGTGGCCGGTGATGCGCCGAGGGCGGTGAACGGATCAATCACCGCCAGCCCGGCGCCGGATTCGACCATGGCCCTGGCCAGGGAATAGGTCTGCACTGCGATGCTGACCCGTGGCGGTGGATCGACCGCTTCCAGGTAGCTGTCCAGCTTCGCCGACAACGGGTCGGCGCTGGACAGGCCAATCAACGGCGCGCCCGCCAGGGCCATCAGCGGCAACGGTTTGCCTAGCTCGTTTTCCTTCCAGTAACCCTGCGGCGCCAGTGCCACCAGCACGCCGTGGGCCAACGGCTGGGCGTTCAGCCCTGGGTGATCGGGCGGTTGCAGGGTCAGCGCCACGTCGACCTCACGCATCAACAGGTTTTGCACCAGCTCGCGGCTGTGGGCGCTGGACAGCTCGCAGGCGATGTCCGGGTAGCGTTGGGTCCATTCGCGGATGGCCGGCGGCAGCAACGACAAGGCCAGCGCGGGTGTGGCGCCGATACGCAGGCTCTGGCCCGGCTCGCGGCGCAGGTTCTGCGCCAGGCGCCGCACGCCTTGCAGGCTTTCGGTCACCTTGTCGACTTCGCGTTCCAGCGCCAGCGCTTCCGGGGTTGGCTGCAGCTTGCCGCGTATACGCAGGAACAGCGGGAACCCCAACTGCAACTCGGCGTGCTGCAGCACCTTGCTCACCGCCGGCTGCGAGACATGCAGCAACTGGGCGGCGGCGCTGATGGAACCGGTCTGGCGGATGGCCTGGAAGATTTCGATATGACGCAAGCGCATGGGCAGTCCATAACCTTTGTTTATGGGTGACCCATCTTTATTCATTGTCCCGCCGCTGTCACCTGCCTCTAACCTTCAAGCCTGACATCGCACGGTTAAGGGACGCACATGGCTCAGCAGGTTTGCATCATCGGTGGCGGGGTTATCGGCCTGGCGAGTGCCTACGCGCTGGTGCGTGCCGGCATGCAGGTGACGGTGGTCGAAGCTCGGGAAACCCTGGGCAGCGAGACCAGCTTCGCCAACGGCGGGCAGTTGTCCTACCGCTATGTCGCACCGCTGGCCGACAAGGGCGTACCGTTGCAAGCCATCGGCTGGCTGCTGCGCGGTGACTCGCCGCTGAAGCTGCGTCCGCGCATGGACCCGGCGCAGTGGCGCTGGATGGCCTCGTTCCTGGGCGCCTGCCGTGGCTCGGTGAACCAGCGCAATGCGGCCCACCTGCTGCGCCTGGCGTCCTTGAGCCAGGGCACCCTGCAACGCTGGCGTGAAGAAGACCAACTGGGCGGTTTCCACTGGCGGCGCAACGGCAAGCTGGTGACCTTTCGCAGCCTCGACAGCTATGAACGCGCCTTGAATAAAGTGACCGACCCGCTGCAACAGCAAGTGCTCTCGGCGGCGGACTGCGCACGGCTGGAACCGACCCTGGACAGCGCCAGTTTTGCCGGCGGCATCTATACGCCCAATGAAGAGGTCGGCGACTGCCATGGGTTCTGCCAGCAACTGGCGGCGCGCCTTGAAGCGTCGGGGCGTTGCACGTTCCTGTTGGGGCGCAAGGTGACGGCGATTCGTCACAGCGCAGGCGCCGTGCAGGCTATCGAAATGGGCAGTGAAGTCTTGCCGGTGCAGCACCTGGTGCTGGCCGCCGGGCACCGCAGCCCCGAGCTGGCCTTGCCGGGTATGTCACTGCCGCTGTATCCCCTCAAGGGTTACAGCCTGAGCGTGCCGATTGGCGCGCAGCATCAGGCGCCGAACATCAGCATCACCGATTACGACCGCAAGATCGTCTACGCGCGCATCGGTGAGCAACTGCGGGTGGCGGCGATGGTGGATATTGTCGGCTTCGACACCCGCCTGGAACCCAAGCGCCTGGCGCTGATTAAACGCCAGGCACTTGAGACGTTCCCGCTGGCCGGTGACTACCAGCACGCGGTCGAATGGGCCGGCATGCGCCCGGCCACGCCGACCGGCGTGCCGTTGATTGGTGCCAGCGCCTACAGCAACCTGTGGCTTAACCTCGGCCACGGCGCCCTCGGGTTTACCCTGGCTTGCGGCAGCGGCCAGGTACTGGCCGAGTTGATTGGCCGGCACACCACTTCCATTGATATGCAGGGCTTCGCGCCCCGTGCCGCTTGAGGATATTTCGATGACCATCACCCGAATTAACAGCAACAGCCGCTTGTCTGGCGCCGTGGTTTTTCAGAATTTGGTGTTCCTGTCCGGCCAGGTGCCGGGCGAAGGCCGCGATGTGAAGACCCAGACCGAAGAGGTGCTGGCCAGGATTGATGCGCTGCTGGCCGAGGCCGGCAGCGACAAGGATCATCTGCTGAATGCGACCATCTACCTGAACAATATCCAGGAGGGTTTTGCGCCGATGAATGAAGTCTGGTCCGCCTGGCTATCGCCGGGGCAGGCACCGACGCGTACCACGTTGCAGGCGCAGTTGGCGCGACCGGACGTGCTGGTCGAGATCAGTGTCATTGCAGTGCGCCGTACCTGAACCTTTAACCACCAACGGAGAATAACAATGCAAAAAATCACGTTGATCGGCTGCACCCTGGGGCTGTTGTTGGGGGCTCAGGCCCATGCCACCGAGGCCCCCTTGGACGGTACGCTGAGCAAGATCGCCAACGCCAGGAGCATCACCCTCGGCTACCGCGATGCCTCGGTGCCGTTTTCCTATGTGGGGGATCACAGCGGCAAGCCCATGGGCTATTCGGTGGAGCTGGCGAACAAGATCGTCGAGCGTATTCAGCAGAAAACCGGTGTGCCGAAGCTCAACGTGAAGTACAACCTGGTGACTTCCCAGACCCGCATAGCCCTGGTGCAAAACGGCACCGTGGACCTGGAATGCGGTTCCACCGGCGTGACCGCCGAGCGGCAGAAGCAGGTAGCGTTTTCCTACGGGTTTATCTACGTGAAGGGCCAGTTGCTGACCGCCAACGACAGCGGCATCAAAAGCTTCGCCGACCTGCAAGGCAAGAACGTGGTAACCACCGCCGGCACCACCAACGAGCGGTTCCTCAAGAGCTACAACGTCGATCACAAACTGAACATGTCGGTGATCAGCGCCAAGGACCACGGCGAAGCCTTCCAGATGCTGCAATCCGGCCGGGCGGCGGCGTTCTACATGGATGACGCGTTGCTCTACGGCGAGCGCGCCAAGGCCAGGGACCCGCACAAGTGGGTGGTGGTCGGGGAAGAACAGTCGCGGGAAATCTACAGCTGCATGGTGCGCAAGGACGACCCGCAGTTTCTCGCGGTGGTCAACGAGACCCTGGCCGGGCTGTACAGCTCGGGGGAGATCAACGGCATTTACCAGCGCTGGTTTGAGCAGCCGATCCCGCCCAAGGGCTTGAACCTGGAATTCCCGATGACCAGTGAGTTGAAGGCGATTATTGCGACGCCTGTGAGTGACCCGGTGGAGTAAACAGGTCTGAGGTTGGTAACCCGATCAAAATGTGGGAGCGGGCTTGCTCGCGAAAGCGGAGTGCCAGTCAATACATGTGTGACTGATCCACCGCATTCGCGAGCAAGCCCGCTCCCACATTTGATGGGGTTTGCAAAACGGGTTTAGAAGTCGCCCCAGAGTTGTTGGGCTACGGCCAGCGCCACGACTGGCGCAGTTTCGGTACGCAGCACCCGTGGGCCCAACCGTGCGGCATGAAACCCCGCACCTTGTGCCGTTTCGACTTCGCCATCAGTCAATCCACCCTCCGGCCCGATCAGGAAGGCCAGGCTCCCAGGCTTGGCGTGGCTCACCAGGGGCTCGGCCACCGGGTGCAGCACCAGCTTCAAATCCGCTTCGGCCTGTTTCAACCAATCCGCCAGCAACAGCGGTGGGTGAATCACCGGCACTCGCGAGCGACCGCACTGCTCGCACGCGCTGATCGCCACCTGGCGCCAGTGCTGCAGGCGTTTGTCGGCGCGTTCGTCCTTGAGGCGCACTTCGCAGCGGTCGCTGAAGATCGGGGTGATTTCATTCACCCCAAGCTCGGTGGCTTTCTGGATCGCCCAGTCCATTCGCTCGCCACGGGACAGGCCCTGGCCGAGGTGAATCTGCAACGGCGACTCGACCTGCCCGGCGAAGGTTTCGGTGACTTGCACCACCACGCGTTTTTTGCCGACTTCCAGCAAGCTGGCGCGAAACTCCTGGCCGGAACCGTCGAACAACTGCACGGGGTCGCCTTCGCTCATGCGCAATACGCGGCTGATGTAGTGCGCCTGGGCTTCCGGCAACTCGTGGTCGCCAAGGCTCAGGGGGGCGTCGACAAAAAAGCGGGACAGTCTCATTTCTGTTCTCTGGAAATAGTGTGCAGGGCGGACGCGGAGCGTCCATGGCTGCATTCCCACGCGGAGCGTGGGAACGATCAACTCAATCAGCCCGGATCACGAAACCCCGGGTGGAAATCCTTGGGCACCGCCACGCTGACCTTGCTGTTGGTGGCAATGTCGATCCCTTCGCTGGCCACTTCAGCCAGGAAGTCGATCTGCTCCGGGGTGATCACATACGGCGGCAGGAAGTACACCACGCTGCCCAACGGCCGCAGCAACGCGCCTCGCTCCAGCGCATGTTCGAACACCTTCAGGCCACGGCGTTCCTGCCACGGGTAGGCGGTCTTGGTGGCCTTGTCCTGCACCATCTCGATGGCCAGCACCATGCCGGTCTGGCGCACTTCCGAGACGTGCGGATGGTCCACCAGGTGCGCGGTGGCGGTGGCCATGCGCTGGGCCAGGGCCTTGTTGTTTTCGATGACGTTGTCTTCTTCGAAGATATCCAGGGTCGCCAGGGCCGCCGCACAGGCCAGCGGGTTACCGGTGTAGCTGTGGGAGTGCAGGAAGGCGCGCAGGGTCGGGTAGTCGTCGTAGAAGGCGTCGTACACATCGTCGGTGGTGACCACCGCGGCGAGCGGCAGGTAGCCGCCGGTCAGGGCCTTGGACAGGCACAGGAAGTCCGGGCGGATGCCGGCCTGTTCACAGGCGAACATCGTACCGGTGCGGCCAAAGCCCACGGCGATTTCGTCGTGGATCAGGTGTACGCCATAGCGGTCGCAGGCTTCGCGCAGCAGCTTGAGGTACACCGGGTGGTACATGCGCATGCCGCCGGCGCCCTGGATCAGCGGCTCGACGATCACGGCGGCCACGGTGTCGTGGTTTTCGGCCAGGGTCTGCTCCATGGCCAGGAACATGTTCCGGGAATGTTCTTCCCAGCTCATGCCGTCGGGGCGCAGGTAGCAGTCGGGGCTCGGCACCTTGATGGTGTCCAGCAGCAGGGCTTTATAGGTCTCGGTGAACAGCGGCACATCGCCTACCGACATCGCGGCGATGGTTTCGCCGTGGTAGCTGTTGGTCAGGGTGACAAAGCGCTTTTTGTTCGGCAGGCCGCGGTTGAGCCAATAGTGAAAGCTCATCTTCAGCGCGACTTCGATGCACGACGAGCCGTTGTCGGCGTAGAAGCAGCGGGTCAGGCCTTCGGGGGTCATCTTCACCAGGCGCTCGGACAGCTCGATCACCGGCTGGTGACTGAAACCGGCGAGGATCACGTGTTCCAGCTGGTCGACCTGGTCCTTGATGCGCTGGTTGATGCGCGGGTTGGCGTGGCCAAACACGTTGACCCACCAGGAACTGACGGCGTCGAGGTAGCGTTTGCCTTCGAAGTCTTCCAGCCAGATGCCTTCACCGCGCTTGATCGGGATCAGCGGCAGTTGCTGGTGGTCTTTCATCTGGGTGCAGGGATGCCACAGCACCGCAAGGTCGCGTTGCATCCACTGGTTATTCAAACCCATGTTCATTCTCCTCGAAGCGGCTCGCGACGTGCGCGGGCGAAACAATCGCGCAAGCCTATGCAATGCCGGCCTGTGTCACAACCCATTGCGAGTCTGAAGCGTAAATTGGTGGTAAACGCAGGACAGTCCGTCACGTTTCTTCTGGATAGTCCTTAATCTCTTGTTAACTTACTCTGCATACGCTCTTGATCGTATTTCTCGATATTTCAAAGCGAAATTTTCCGCTTTAATTCGATAGGTAAATCGATAGTCTTGCCACAGCTCTTACGGGATTTGGGACATGCAACTACGTAATTCACCGGCCCGCTATGGCTGGGTCAGCATCGTTTTGCACTGGGGCGCGGCCCTGGTGGTGTTCGGTCTGTTCGCATTGGGCCTGTGGATGGTCGGTCTCGACTACTACAGTGCCTGGCGCAAAGACGCCCCGGACCTGCACAAGAGCATCGGCATTACGCTGTTCGCCATCATGCTCGTGCGGATCGTCTGGCGCCTGGTCAGCCCGCCGCCGCCACCGCTTGCCAGCTATAGCCGCATTACGCGTCTGGGGGCTGCGTTTGGCCACGCGTTCCTGTATCTCGGGCTGTTTGCCGTGATGATTGCCGGTTACCTGATTTCCACCGCAGACGGTGTCGGGATCCCGGTGTTTGGCTTGTTTGAGATTCCTGCGCTGGTTTCCGGGCTACCGGACCAGGCAGACACTGCAGGTGTGGTGCATTTGTACCTGGCCTGGGTATTGGTGGTGTTCGCCGGCCTGCATGGCGTGGCCGCGCTGAAACACCATTTCATTGATCGTGATGTGACCCTGGTTCGTATGCTGGGGCGCAAAGCCTGATGTTCAACCTCGACTCACAAGGAATAGAAAGCATGTTGAAAAAGACTCTCGCCGCTCTGGCCATCGGTTCTGCCCTGCTGACTGCCGGTCAGGCGATGGCAGCTGACTACGTTGTCGACAAGGAAGGCCAGCACGCCTTCGTTGACTTCAAGATCAGCCACTTGGGCTACAGCTTCATCACCGGTACCTTCAAGGACCTGGACGGCAAGTTCAGCTTCGATGCTGCCAAGCCTGAAGACAGCAAGATTGAGTTCAACGTCCGCACCGCCAGCGTGTTCACCAACCACGCCGAACGTGACAAGCACATTGCCAGCAAAGACTTCCTGGACGTTGGCAAGTTTGCCGATGCCAAGTTCGTCTCCACCAGCGTCAAGACCACTGGCAAGAATGCCGCTGGCCAAGTCACTGCTGACGTGACCGGCGACCTGACCTTTCACGGCGTGACCAAGCCGATCGTCGTCAAGGCGACCTTCCTGGGTGAAGGCAAGGATCCATGGGGCGGCTACCGTGCCGGCTTTGAAGGTACTACCTCCTTCAATCGCCAGGACTTCGGCAAGCAGATGGACCTGGGTCCAGCGTCCAACAACGTTGAGCTGTACGTGACGTTTGAAGGTGTGAAAGCGAAGTAATTTTCGCCGGCCACACAAAAATGCCCCGGATCTCGCGATCCGGGGCATTTTTTATGGCGCTTTGAAAACTCAGCGGTTGCGGGTCAGCAACGCCGGTTTTTCACCACGTGGACGGCCCGGCAGTTGATCCAACTGCTCAGGTGTCAGCGTGCGATCGCTTTTCGACTCTTTGTGGATGATCTTCGGTGCCGGGCCGCCGCGCGGGTTTTGCACCGCTGGCTCCGACAGACGAGGTTGATCATCACGGGCCGGGCGACGGTTGCGCGACTCTTCGCGACGGGCCTGGCCGTCACGCGGTGCACCGTTGCGCGGGCCGCTGCGCTTGGCAGGCGGGGTGCCGGTGGTGGCGCCGTTGCTGCTGCGCGGACCGTTCTGGCGACCTTGTGGCTGCCCGCCGGTACGCGGAGTACCTGCGCCTGCGCCCTGGGCCGGAGCGCCCGGACGACGACCACGGCCCTGGGCCGGCTTGGCCTGGGGCACGTAGTCAACGCGGTTACCGAAGTTGTCCACGTCGTCGTCCAGGAACTCGTCCGGAGCACGGTCGGCAGCAGCACGTGGCGGCTGGCTTGGCTGGCGCTGTTCGCGGGCCGGGGTGCCTTCACGGGGCTTTTGCTCACGGGCCGGGCGTTCGCCACGGCCATTGGTCGCAGCCTTGTCCTTGCCGCCCTTGTCCTTGCCCTTGTCTTTACGACCGCCACCACCGCCGCCGCCGTTCGGGCCATCGCCCTTCGGACCGCGTGGGTTGTTGCGCGGGTTGCGCACGTCCGGACGCTCGCGCACTTCAGGCTTCTCGGCCTCAACGGCGCTGGAGTCGAAGCCCATCAGGTCGCCGTCGGCGATTTTCTGCTTGGTCATGCGCTCGATGCTTTTCAGCAGCTTTTCTTCGTCCGGTGCGACCAGGGAAATGGCCTCGCCCGAACGACCGGCCCGGCCAGTACGGCCGATACGGTGCACGTAGTCTTCGTCGACGTTTGGCAGCTCGAAGTTGACCACGTGGGGCAGTTGGTCGATGTCCAGGCCGCGAGCGGCGATGTCGGTGGCGACCAGGATGCGCACTTCACCGGCCTTGAAGTCGGCCAGGGCTTTGGTGCGGGCATTCTGGCTCTTGTTGCCGTGGATCGCGACGGCGGTGAGGCCGTGCTTGTCCAGGTACTCGGCCAGGCGGTTGGCGCCGTGCTTGGTGCGGGTGAACACCAGCACCTGTTCCCACGCGCCGGCGGTGATCAGGTGGGCCAGCAGCGAACGCTTGTGGGCGGCCGGCAGGCGGAATACGCGCTGCTCGATACGCTCGACCGTGGTGTTCGGCGGCGTGACTTCAATGCGCTCGGGGTTGTGCAACAACTTGCCCGCCAACGCGGTGATGTCGTTGGAGAACGTGGCCGAGAACAGCAGGTTCTGGCGTTTGGCCGGCAGGCGCGCGAGGACCTTTTTCACGTCATGGACAAAGCCCATGTCGAGCATGCGGTCGGCTTCGTCCAGCACGAGGATTTCCACGTGGGACAAATCGACGCTGCCTTGGCCGCACAGGTCGAGCAAACGACCCGGGCACGCAACCAGTACGTCGACACCGCGGGACATGGCCTGAACCTGTGGGTTCATGCCGACGCCGCCGAAGATGCAGGCGCTGACGAACTTCAAGTCGCGGGCATACAGCTTGAAGCTGTCATGCACTTGGGCGGCGAGTTCGCGGGTAGGGGTCAGGACCAGTACGCGCGGTTGGCGCGGGCCATGACGCTGGGATTTGTCCGGGTGACCGTTGGGGAACAACCGCTCCAGGATCGGAAGGGCGAAGCCGCCGGTTTTACCAGTACCTGTCTGAGCCGCAACCATCAGGTCGCGGCCTTGCAACACGGCGGGAATGGCCCGCTGTTGCACCGGAGTAGGCTCGGTATAGCCCGCTGCCTCGATGGCGCGGACTAAAGCCTCGGAGAGACCGAGGGAAGCAAAGGACATGAGTAATCCTGTTTTAGTTAGGGCTTGGCCCAGAGGGATAGTCTTGCCTGGCGTGAATGGCGTTTAGATGAACGCAATCCCGTCCGGTCCTGCTGGGGCTGGCGGGCACTCAGACGGCTCGCGCGGGCTTGAAAGCTGCGCTGTAGCGGGGTCGGGTGCCTTTTGCAAGACCGAAGCGTCCGGGCGTAAGCCTGGCGGAAAGGCCGGAGTATAACAGAGCAATCACTCTGCGCCGCTTTCCTGCTGCTCAACGGTGCGTACGGGCAGGGCTGATGCGCTGGTTTGCGGGCTGCTGCCCGCATATTTGGCGCTCAAGGCCGCGTAGGCAGGCTCTTGCTTGAAGCGTTTGAGTTCGGCGGCGAAGCGTTGCACCAGCAAATCCATGCCCGCCCCGCGGCGCACGGCCAGGAACTGAGGCTGGCTGCTGACTACCTGGGGAGCCTGGGTGACCTGGTCCTCAAGTCCAAGGGCCTTGAGTACATGCTGGCCAACCCGACGGTCCGTGATCACCAGGTCGATCCGGCCAAGGGCCAGTTTGCCGAAGTTGGCCTCATGGCTGGCGGCCGGCTCCTGCTTGAAGAGGGTGGACTCGCTGAATTCGGCGCCATAGAGGTAGCCTGGCGAGGTGCCGATGGTCAGGCCGCGCAGGTCGTCGAAGGTCTGGAACGGGTGTGGGCGCTGATTGGCGTAGAACAGCACGAACTCCACCTCGGACAGCGGCTCGCTGGGGTACAGCAGCACCGCGTCGCGTTCATGGCTATGGAAAATATCCAGTGCGCCGTCGGCCTGGCCCTGGTCGAGCATCGCCAGGCAGCGCTTCCAGGGCAGGAATTGCCAATCCACATCGATGCCCAGGCGCTGGAACACGATCACCGTGGTCTCGTAGTCGAGCCCGCGCATGGTGCCGTTGTCGTCGTAGACGTAAGGCGCCCAGGGCTCGGTGACAATGCGCAGTTTCTCGCCATGGGCACCGAGGCTCAGGCAAGCGAAAAGAACAGCAGTCAATAACCGGAAAGTGACAGGCATACCCTGAGATTACGACTGTATCGGGCTAAAGAGAAGCTCTGGCACAGTGATCTGCGGGCGCCCGCCAGGTTTACTTGCCCGGAGATTTGATCAGGTGTTCGTAGATCGCCTCGCGCCGCTCGCCGAGAATCAGCCGCACCACGGGATTGTCAAACCAGTGCTCCAGCAGATGGGCATCCACCGGTCGACCCTGGCGCTCTTCCTGGTTTTGTCGGGCCTTGTCCCACCAAACCGGGCCACACGCCTGGTCGAACTCGTTTTCATGTTCGTAGCAGCCGTAGAGGATTTCCCGGATGAACTGCTGTTGGTGCTTGGGCAGTGCCAGGGTGATCAGCTTGTACATCAAGCGTTGCAGACGAGGCGGGCGGGGCAGGTGGGCGGAAACCTGGCGCGTGTCATCGAGGGCCGTGGCGCTGGTGGGGTTTGCCCCATGCTTGGCGATCCACGCCTTGACCTTGGCCCGGAACAGCTGCTTGCGGCTCCAGTAGTGGTGGATCAGGTCCGGGCATTCGCGCACGTTGAGGGTGCGATAGGCGGCAATGGACAGGCAGAACTCTTCCAGGGTGTAGGCGCCCTGGGCATGGGGAAACAGTTCGTCCATCAACTCGATCGAGCGGTCGAGGATGTGCGCGTCCTGCTGCGTCAGGCCCATGACCCCTGAATTGAGGGTCATCATGTCATCGTCGGCCACGCCCATGTCCAGCAGGCGCTGGTACAGGGCGCTGTACAGAATGCTTTCGTGGTTGTCGCCGTACTTGGTGTAGAAGGCGTTGCACAGCAGGGTGCCGGGCTGCACGCGTTCAAACAGCGCCAGGGGCGAATGATGGAAAAACGTATCGGTGTCGATCAGCAGCGCCACTTCGGATTCTTGCAACACTTGCCGCAGCACCACGTGCTTGGTGCGAAAGTGATAGCCGTGAGGCTCGCTCCAGCGTTTGCGCGTGGCTTCGTCCAGCGGGCGTACCCGTACCGGCAGCAGGCGGTAGGGCTCGGGGTTGTCGGTGAAGACCTGGATGTCGATGCCTGTGTCCGGCTCGTCCCGCAGGAACGACAGGGCGCTGGCGATGCTGAATACCGCTTCCTGATGGTAAGTCTCTGCGCCGAACACCAGGTAGACCAGTTGCGGGCGGGACGTCGGGGCGGTTGTATTCATGGACTGCAGAATTCCGTGGGCGTTTAGAACGGCAAAGGCCCTCATTATGAGGGCCTTTGCATTTCGGAACAGACCTTAGCGTGGCAGCTTCAGGTTGTTCCAGACAGCGAGGCTTGGCTCAGCCTGGTTCAGGGTATAGAAGTGCAACCCTGGCGCGCCACCTTGCAACAATTGTTCACACATTTCGCTGATGACCTGTTCGCCGAACGCCTGGATGCTCTTGACGTCGTCGCCGTAGGCTTCCAGTTGTTTACGAATCCAGCGTGGGATTTCCGCGCCGCAGGCGTCAGAGAAGCGCGCCAGTTTGCTGTAGTTGGTGATCGGCATGATGCCCGGCACGATCGGGATGTTCACGCCCATCGCTTGTACACGCTCAACGAAGTAGAAGTAGCTCTCTGCGTTGAAGAAGTACTGGGTGATCGCGCTGTTGGCGCCGGCGTTGGCCTTGCGCACGAAATTCTGCAGATCGTCTTCGAAATTGCGCGCCTGGGGGTGCATCTCCGGATAAGCGGCCACTTCGATGTGGAAGTGATCGCCGGTTTCTTCGCGAATGAAGCTCACCAGGTCATTGGCGTAGCGCAGCTCGCCGCTGGCCATGCCCATGCCGGACGGCAGGTCACCGCGCAGGGCGACGATGCGCTTGATGCCGGCTTGCTTGTATTGGGTCAGCAGGCTGCGCAGGTCAGCCTTGCTGTCGCCCACGCAGGACAAATGCGGAGCTGCAGGTACTTTGACTTGGCTTTCCAGCTGCAGCACGGTGTTGATCGTGCGATCGCGGGTGGAGCCACCGGCACCGTAGGTGCAGGAGAAGAAATCGGGGTGGTAGCTGGCCAACTGCTTGGCAGTTGCCATCAGTTTTTCATGCCCAGCATCGGTCTTGGTCGGGAAGAACTCGAAGCTGTAGCGACGGTCTTGGGACATGGTCATACCTATGGAAACTCATAAAGCCAGAAGGTGCACACCGTCAATGTGGGAGCGGGCTTGCTCGCGAAGGCGGTATGTCAGTAGTAGATAAGTCGACTGACACACCGCCTTCGCGAGCAAGCCCGCTCCCACAAAAGCCTGCCCCCACATGGGGAGCAGGCAGCAGGCAAATCAGTAGCGGTAAGCGTGCGGCTTGAACGGGCCTTCGACCGTCACGCCGATGTAGTCGGCCTGGGTCTTGGTCAGTTGAGTCACTACGCCGCCGAAGCCGCGGACCATTTCCAGGGCCACTTCTTCGTCGAGTTTCTTCGGCAGTACTTCCACGGTCAGGCGCTCGGCTTTCTGGGCGGGCGACAGGTCGGCGTATTTCTGGCCGAACAGGAAGATCTGCGCCAGTACCTGGTTGGCGAACGAGCCATCCATGATGCGGCTTGGGTGGCCAGTGGCGTTGCCCAGGTTGACCAGACGGCCTTCGGCCAGCAGGATCAGGTAGTCATCGTTCTGCGGGTCGAAATCGCCAGCACCGGTACGGTGAACCTTGTGTACCTGTGGCTTCACTTCTTCCCATGCCCAGTTCTTGCGCATGAAAGCGGTGTCGATTTCGTTGTCGAAGTGACCGATGTTGCACACCACGGCGCGCTTTTTCAGGGCCTTGAGCATGTTCGAGTCGCACACGTTCACGTTGCCGGTGGTGGTCACGATCAGGTCGATCTTGCCCAGCAGGGCCTTGTCGATGCTGGCTTCGGTGCCGTCGTTCTGGCCGTTGATGAACGGCGAAACCACTTCGAAACCGTCCATGCAGGCTTGCATGGCGCAGATCGGGTCGACTTCGGAGACTTTAACGATCATGCCTTCCTGACGCAGGGACTGGGACGAACCCTTGCCCACGTCACCGTAGCCGATCACCAGCGCTTGCTTGCCGGACAACAGGTGGTCGGTGCCGCGCTTGATCGCATCGTTCAGGCTGTGACGGCAGCCGTACTTGTTGTCGTTCTTGCTCTTGGTCACCGAGTCGTTGACGTTGATGGCCGGGATTTTAAGCTCGCCCTTGGCCAGCATGTCCAGCAGGCGGTGAACGCCGGTGGTGGTTTCTTCGGTCACGCCGTGGACGCGGTCGAGGATCTGCGGGTATTTCTTGTGCAGCAGCTCGGTCAGGTCGCCGCCGTCGTCGAGGATCATGTTGGCGTCCCATGGCTTGCCATCCTTGAGGATGGTTTGCTCCAGGCACCACTCGTACTCTTCTTCGGTTTCGCCTTTCCAGGCGAACACGGCGATACCGGCAGCAGCGATAGCGGCAGCGGCCTGGTCTTGAGTCGAGAAAATGTTGCAGGACGACCAGCGTACTTCGGCACCCAGGGCAACCAGGGTTTCGATCAGCACGGCAGTCTGAATGGTCATGTGGATGCAGCCGAGAATCTTCGCGCCCTTGAGCGGCTGCTCAGCGGCGTACTTGCGACGCAGGCCCATCAGGGCTGGCATTTCGGATTCGGCGATAAAGGTTTCGCGACGGCCCCAGGCAGCGAGGGACATGTCGGCGACTTTGTAGTCGGTAAAACCTGCAGGCGTGATTACAGCGCTCATGAAGAGCCTCCATTCGTAGTGTGCGAATGGGCGCCGTTGTGCGTTTAGTATCCAGCTGGCTAACCAGGCCGGACAACGCCCCATCCGAGCCTGACAGGTCGAGCCTGCTGCAGCGCCCCTCGGACAGGTGGCGGGAGAACGGTATCAATCGAAGATGACCGTTTTGAAGCGGAGGCGATTATAGCCGCCTGCGCCTGACTTCTAAAGCCTTTCTGTCGGCGGCATGAAGATCGCTCATGGGGTTGATAGGCAATGGCTCATAGAGCTTGGGCCCGGCCTCTGCCATGATGTTGCCCATCATTTCGCAACACGCTTTGGAGTGAACATGAACTTCCACACTCGCAAATGGGTAAAACCCGAAGACCTCAACCCCAACGGCACCCTGTTCGGTGGCAGCCTGCTGCGCTGGATCGACGAAGAAGCGGCCATCTACGCGATTGTCCAGTTGGGCAACCAGCGGGTGGTGACCAAGTACATCTCCGAAATCAACTTCGTCAGCGCCTCGCGCCAGGGCGACATCATCGAACTGGGCATCACCGCCACCGAGTTCGGTCGCACCTCCATCACCCTGACCTGTGAAGTGCGCAACAAGATCACGCGCAAGAGCATTCTGACGGTGGAAAAAATGGTCTTCGTGAACCTGGGTGAAGACGGGTTGCCAGCGCCCCACGGCCGTACCGAGATCAAGTACGTGAAGGATCAGTTCCAGTCGGAAGGCCTCGGCGAGTAATCCTGCGCAGGGCCAGTGAACGCTCTTGATCAACCATAGGTCGTACCTGAACATCGCCCCCCCGTTCAGGTATCACCATGGCTACGCAAGAAGACGGCAAGACCCCCAATCTGTCGCAGGAAGAGCAGCACGACGTCGACAAGAACCAGCCGCCTCGCGCGGCGGTTCTGCATGAAATCATCCGCACTCAAGGCGATCAGGAACTGGAGCGCAACGTCGCCGCGTTGTGGTGGTCGGCGCTGGCCGCCGGCCTGACCATGGGCCTGTCACTGATGGGCATGGGCTTGCTCAACTCGCGCCTGCCGGATGGCGAAGAGTTCAAGGTGATCGCCAGTTTTGGTTACTGCGCCGGCTTTCTTGCCGTGATCCTCGCCCGTCAGCAGTTATTCACCGAAAACACCCTGACCGCGGTGTTGCCGGTGATGAGCAAACCCACGCTGAAGAATTTCGCACGCCTGCTGCGTTTATGGGCCGTGGTGCTGGTGGGCAACCTGTGCGGCACCTTGCTGGTGGCGTACGTGATGCTGCACTTGCCGATCTTTGACACCAAGACCGACCTGGCCTTCCTGGAAATCGGGCGCAAGGTCATGGAAAACGACGCCTACCAGATGTTCGCCAAGGGCATCGTGTCGGGCTGGATGATCGCCACCATGGTGTGGATGATCCCATCCATGGAAAGCGCCAAAATCTGGATCATCATCCTGATCACCTACCTGATGGCACTGGGAGACTTCACCCACATCGTGGTGGGCTCGGCGGAAGTGTCGTACCTGGTATTTGCCGGCGAGCTGCCGTGGAAAGACTTCTGGCTGGTGTTCGCCGGGCCGACGCTGGCGGGCAATATCATCGGCGGCAGCTTTATCTTTGCGCTGATCAGCCATGCGCAGATTCGCAGCGAAAGCAGCCTGCCGGGCAAAGCCGCTGCGGACCCTAGGCATCCGCAGCAGATCAACAAGGGTCAGTGAGTCTCCGGCGCCGCAGCAGGCGCCGGCTCATCCTTGGTCACATGCTTGACCAGCTTGCCGATGCTCAAGCCCTGCAACAGGATCGAAGACAGCACCACGATGTAGGTGATGCTCAGCAGCAAGTCACGCTCCGGGCCCAGTGGCAGGGCCAGGGCCAGTGCCACGGAAACCCCGCCGCGCAAGCCACCCCAGGTGAGGATGCGGATGGTGCCGCGGGGCACCGTGCGCCAGCGGCGCAGCAGCAGGATCGCCGGGGCCACCGTCAGCAGGCGTGACAACAGGATTGCCACGGCCAGCAAACTGGCGGCCAACACGTGCAGCCAGTTGAACGGCAACAGCAGCAGTTCCATGCCGATCAGCGCAAACAGCAGGGCGTTGAGCATGTCATCGAGCAGTTCCCAGAAGCCGTCCAGGTAGCGCCGGGTCATGTCGTTCATCGCCAGCTTGCGGCCGAGGTTGCCGATGATCAGGCCCGCCACCACCATCGCAATGGGTGCCGAGACGTGCAGTTCAGTGGCCATCGCCGAGCCGCCGATCACCAGGGCCAGGGTCAGCATCACTTCGATCTGATACTGCTCGATGCTCTTGATCATCAGGTACACGATGTAGCCGATCAGCCCGCCAAACACCACGCCGCCAATCGCTTCATGGGCAAACAGCATGGCCGTGGCGCCGACCGTAGGCGTCTCGCCCAGTTGCGCGATGCCCAGCAACACGGTGAACACCACCACCGCGGTGCCGTCGTTGAACAGCGATTCGCCGACGATGGTGGTTTTCAGCGGTTTCGACGCATTGGCGGTCCGCAGCACACCGAGTACGGCAATCGGGTCGGTGGGGGAAATCAGCGCGCCGAACAGCAGGCAGTACAGGAAACTCACGTGCCAGCCGAACAGGGCAAAGATGTAGAAGGCCAGGCTGCCGATCACCACCGTGGCAATCAATACGCCGAAGGTGGCGAGCAGGCCGATGGGCCAGCGGTAGCTGCGCAGGTCGCTCAGGTTGACGTGCAAGGCGCCGGCGAACAGCAGGAACGAGAGCATCCAGTTCATCAGCAGGTCGCCGAAGTCGATCTGGCCGATCAACTGCTGGATGCGCTCTTCAAGGCCGGGGTAGCCGATAAAGCTCAAGCCTTGCAGCAGCAGGGAAAACATCAGTGCCGTGACCATCACACCGATGGTGGGCGGCAGGCCGATGAAGCGGTAGTTCACATACGTGAGCAGGGTGGTGAGGCAAATAAACGCAGCGACAAGTTCAAGCATCCGGGGTCCTTGGATGGAGGAGTGAGTAGAGATCATATGTGGGAGCTGTCGAGCCCCAGCGAGGCTGCGATGGCATCACCTGGGTGAGGCTGCAAGACCGCAGCGCCTGTATCGCAGCCTCGCTAAAGCTCGACAGCTCCCACACAGAACACATTTATCAGTTGGCTACGTTGACCGCAGCAAGGCGACGACGTTGCAGGTCGATGAACAAAAGTGCCGCCGCCACCATCCCGCCGATCCAGGCACCGAGCGGCATGCGAGGATCTCTTTCGGTAATCGCGGCGCTCTGATCAGGCATACGCATGCCGACGCCCGGATCGGCGAAGATCGGGCAGCAGCAAAAAATTATTGGTCCAGGTCTTTGCGCAACTGAGTGCGGCGTGGTCGGCTTTAGTATAAACAGGTGCTGAAATATGGCGAATCAATTCCGCTTTTTATGACTGGGGAGTCACCGTGATTGCAACAGCTCTGGTACTGGTAGCGGCGTTGTTGCATGCGACGTGGAACACCTTGATCAAATTCAGCGGCGAGCGCCTGTTGGTCATCGCGTGCATGGACACGGTGGCGTTGCTGTTTGTGGTGCTGGCGGTGGGGTTTGTATCGTTTCCGCCACTGGAAATCTGGCCGTGGATCATCGCCTCGGCGTTGTTTGAATTGCTCTACCGCTACCTGCTGATCCAGGCCTATCGCGTGGGTGACCTGGGCTTGGTGTACCCATTGATGCGCGGCTTGTCGCCTTTGGTGGTGCTGGCGCTGACGCTGGTGTTTGCCGGTGAGGTGCTCAGTACCCAGCAGATTCTCGGCATTCTGCTGATCCCGTTCGGCATGCTATGCCTGTTGTGGCAGGGCGGCGGTGGCGACCGGTTGCCCTGGTCGATGCTGCCGGTGGTGGCGTTGATCGGCCTGTGCATCGGTTGCTACACCTTCCTCGATGGCCAGGCATTGCGCCGTTGGTCACACCCGCTGGACTACCTGGTGTGGCTGACGCTGATAAGCGCATGGCCGTTTCCGTTGCTGGCGATGGTGCGCAAACGGGCGGCGTTCGGGCTGTTCTGGCGCACGCAGTGGCGGCTGGGGCTGAGTGTCGGGTTGTGCGTGTTGTTGAGCTACGCTCTGGTGCTTTGGGCCATGCAGTTGGGCTCGATTGCCGAAGCCGCTGCGCTGCGGGAAGTCAGTGTGATCCTGGTGGTGCTGTTCGGCATGCGTTACCTGAAAGAACCTTTCGGCCGCCCACGGCTCATAGCCTGTGGGTTGGTGCTGATCGGCATGTTCGTGATGAAACTCTAACCGTCGGATAAAACTAAAAAAGGAATGGGTTATGACAGTCGCTTTCTGGTGTGTGTTGATCGCAATTTTTCTGCCGTACCTGTGCACGGGCGTGGCCAAGTTCAGCGGCGGCAAGTTCGGGCCCCGGCAGAACCATGACCCGCGGGCGTTCCTCGACACCCTCGAGGGGTTTGCCAAGCGCGCCCACAGTGCGCAACTCAACAGCTTCGAAGTGACCCCGGCCTTTGCGGCCGCGGTGATCATTGCCCATCTGGCTGGCGTTGCGTCGCTGGTGACGATCAACGTCCTGGCGGTGCTGTTCATCACCAGCAGGTTGCTCTACATCATCTGCTACCTGGCGGACTGGGCAATGCTGCGGTCGGTGGTATGGGCGGTGGGGATGGCGTTGATTGCGAGCTTCTTCTTCGTCTCGATCTGAAGCCTGACACTGTTCAAATGTGAGAGCGGGCTTGCTCGCGAATGCGGTGAGTCAGTCACCGGATGTATCGACTGATCCACCGCATTCGCGAGCAAGCCCGCTCCCACACAAGCCCGCCCCCACATAGACCTTGGTGTTCTTCAGGTGCCTGTCGGCGCGTCCGGCACTTTTGGCAACGCTGCGCCTTTGGGCCACAGCATCCAGATCTGACCCTGCTGCTTCATGTTGCCCGCCAACTCACCGGCGGCATCACCGGTGCCCCAGAACAGGTCGGCCCGCACTTCACCGGTAATTGCACCACCGGTATCCTGCGCGGCCACCGGGCGGGCAATCGGCGCACCATCCGGTCGGGTAGTCGACAGCCACAACAGGCTGCCCAGCGGAATCACCTTGCGATCCACCGCAACGCTATACCCCGCAGTCAGCGGCACGTTCAGCGAGCCACGCGGGCCTTCGTTGCTGTCGGGGCGGGCACTGAAGAACACGTAGCTGGGGTTGCTTGCCAGCAATTCAGGAATACGCTGCGGATGCGCCTTGGCCCAGGCCGCGATGGCACCCATGGTCACGTCTTCTTTTTTCAGCTCGCCCTGCTCCACCAGCCAGCGGCCGATGGGGCGGTACGGGTAACCGTTCTGGTCACCGTAACCCACCCGCAATTGGCGGCCGTCGGCCAGTTGGATACGACCTGAACCCTGGATCTGCAGGAATTGCAGGTCCATCGGGTTGGTCAGCCAGGCGATGGGCTTGGCGGTGGAGCCTTGGTGGTTGATGGTGCTGGCGTCGTCATAGGGTTTGAGTACCCGGCCTTCCAGGCGACCGCGCAGGCGCTTGCCCTTGAGCTCCGGGTAGATGCTTTCCAGGTTGACGATGATCAGGTCATCCGGCACGCCGAACACCGGTACATGGGCGGTGGCGGTTTCGGTGAGGCTGCCGGGGTAAACCGGTTCGTAGTAGCCGGTGATCAGGCCGTTGGGGCTGTTGTCGGCCGAGCGCAGGCCGTAGACGTCGAGGTTGGCCTTGAGGAAGTCACGAATCGCCACTGCGGTCGACGGCACGGTGGCCGATGCCGCACACGTCGCGCCCCATACCGGGTCAGCCTTGAGGCGTTGACAGGCACTGCGCCAGGATTCGAAGCCGGCTTGCAGGTCGCTGTCCGACACGGCCGGCAGGTTTTCCCAGGTGGCGCCGACGTAGGTAGCAATGGCGTGGGGCTTGGCTTTTTCGTCCTTGCCGGTGTCGCAACCGGCCAGCAGCGCGATCATTGGCAGGGCCCACACGAGGCGGCGCCAAGGCTTAAAACGGGTATTCATACACAAAATTCCTGAAGCGATTGCTCGTATCGGCTGGCGTTCGAGCAACCCTTATTATTAATAGGGGTATTGGTCTTTGCGGGCGGGGCGAGGATACTGGCCGCCGTTTCCCGTGACCTTGAGCCATCATGACTTTTAAAAGACTGACCGTTGTATTGCTGGCCTGCCTGACACTGTCCGCCTGCGGCGGGGTTGATCCGAATTCGCCCCTTGGCCAGCGCAAGGCCATTTTCAAGCAGATGCTCAAGACCGGCGAAGACCTGGGCGGCATGTTGCGTGGGCGCATTCCATTCGACGGCGGCAAATTTGCCGAAGGCGCGGTCAAGCTTGATGCGTTGTCCCACGAACCGTGGAAACATTTCCCGAGCGTGCGTGAAGAAGACCACACCAGCGCCAAGGACGACGTGTGGCAGCAGCAGGCACGCTTCCAGGAAATGGCTCGAAACCTTGAAACGGCCACCGGTGAATTGGTGATCGCCAGCCAGGTCCAGCCCTACAAGGCCAGCAACCTCGGGCCGGCGGTGCAGAAAGTCGAAGATGCCTGCACCGCGTGCCATAAACAGTTCCGCGATCACTGAGGCCGTCTTACTTGTCCAGTTCGTCCAGGGCTTCCTGCAAGTCCTTGCGTGACTGGGCCAGCTTGTCCTTGCGCTTGTTGATCTTGTCGGAGTCACCCTTCTTCATCGCCTTGTCGAGGTCAGCCTGACGGCGGCTGACTTCGTGCTTGGCGTCGAGCACCTTGTTTTCCCGCTCCTTTTTCAAGGAGGCATCGGTGCAGTTGGCGGTGACTTCACTCAAGGCTTTTTCCAGGCCGGCTTGTTGCTCACTGTTGCCGTGGGCCTTGGCTTGTTCGATCTGGGTGCTGATGGACTCGCGCTTGGCGGCGCAGCCTGTGAGTGGCGCAGCTTCCTCGGCTGCCAGCAATGGCGCGGACATAAGGGTAGCGACGGTCAACAGGGCAAAAGGTGCAAGAAATTTCATAAAGGCTCCAAGGCAAACAAGGTCGCAATCAGGTGGGCAGGATGAATTCTGCCGGCACCGGTTAATGCCGTCGGGCAGAGGTCAAAAACCATCTATCCCGGCAGCCCGTAATGTTTCACTCAAGGCCAGCACCTGCGGGTCGCGAAAAAAGGCGCTCAGTTGCGCCGCGCGACCCGGGCCTATGCCGTCTTCGGCCAGCCAGGCTTGAGTGTCTCTGGCGGCCAGGGTTTGCCAGCCGCCTTGTAGATTGTTGCGGGCCGTGGGCGGTACTCCCAGGGCCATCAGCCATTGCGCGAACGGTCGCTGCCGGGCGCTGCGCAAGCTGTCGAGTAAACGCGCACTGCTGCGTTCGCCGAAGCCATCAATGTTAGCAAGCTCTGCCTCATCCAGGGTTAACCAATCGAGCAGGCCGTCGATCAGGCCGGCCTGGATCAAGGTGTTCCAGGTTTCGCGGCCGATGTGTGGCAGGGCCAGGCCCTGGGCGCCGCTCAGCCAGGTCAGGCGCGCGAGCAGCTGTTCTTCGCAACCCGGGGCCAGTTGCCAGCAACTCAAGGGGTGGAAGTCCCTGGCCTGCGGGACCTGCAACTCGGCCCGTGGCTGGCTGCGCAGGATGACGCGGTCAAGGCGTGGGATGACGTGCCCGGCGAGGCTGATGGAAACCTGGTCGCCAGTACGGATATCCAGTTCCCGCCAGCGTTTCAGGGAACCGACACTGACCCGGCTGATCTTCCGGTCATCGAGCAGTACCGGTTCCAACTCCAGGATGGAGGTGATGCGCCCGGTGCGGCCAATCTTGAAGTGCACCTTGCGCACATGGGCCAATGCCTTGGCCACCGGGTACTTCCAGGCAACCGCCCAGTAGGGCGCGCTGACCCGCCAGCGCTCGGCCGGGACCCGCTGGCCTTGATGCAATACCACGCCGTCGCTGGCGAAGGGCAGCGGGTGGCTGTACCAATAGCTGCGCCAGTGCGCCGCTTCGGTCATGTCCTTGATCGGGTGGCTGTAGCGCCCGCTGTCGGTGAAGCCCCACTGCGCCAGCTGGCTCAGCCGCTCGGAAAAGTCATCGGGGCCCTGGGGCCAGGCCCAGACAAACAGACCGATATTGGCGGCCTCGGCGTCGCTCAACTGCCGGCGATTCATCAGCCCGGCCACTTTGCCGCGGGCGCCGAGGCCACCTTTGGCAGCTTGCACATGGTCATTCAGTCGCCAATAGAGTTCGCCCTGCAACAACAGGTCAACGGGCTCGGGCAGTTGCTGCACGATCCCCGGAATCCGGCGGGCGGAGGCTGACCAATCCTGGCCCAGCCGGCCATCGCCGCGACTGATGACCCGGCTCAACCGGCCCTTGCGGTAAACCAGCGTGACGGCGACGCCATCGACCTTGGGCTGGATCCACACGTCCTGGCGAGTCCCCAGCCAGGTTTGCACGGCGTTATCGTCCAGCAGTTTTTCCAGGCCGGTGTGGGGCGTCGGGTGGGCGGTCGTGCCTCGCGCGCTGCCCAGCGGGTCGTCCGTGACTGGGGCGGAGGGAGTGAAACACCTGCGCCATTGGGCAAGGCGCTGGCTGGCCTGGTCATACAGCTCATCACTGATCAATGACTGGCCGAGCCGGTGGTAGCTGTCATCCCACAAGCGGATTTGTTGCGCCAGGGTGCTGATCTGGGCCCGGGCGTGATCGGCCTCCCAGTCGGGGCACCCCTGCGACCACGCAGTGAGCGGCGAGAAGCTGAGTAAAAGGAAAAACAGCCAGCGCATAAGTGACGTCATCATGAGCATCCTTGCTCTGAAAAGGGCGCCCAGCCTAAGCCATCCCTGCGGGCATAAAAAAGCCCCGCAACCGCGAGGCTTTTTACCCGATGTTTCTGCTCGTTTGAACAGAACGCCGGGGCTTTGTGTACACCGTAGGACGATTACAGGCCGGCGGCAGTACGCAGGTCGTTGGCACGGTCGGTCTTTTCCCAGGTGAACGTAGTGAACGTGTCGTTGCCGACAGTCTTCTGCTCAGGGGTACGACCGAAGTGGCCGTAGGCCGCAGTTTCCTGGTACATCGGGTGCAGCAGGTCGAGCATGGTGGTGATTGCGTAAGGACGCAGGTCGAAGATCTCACGCACCAGCTTGACGATCTTGTCGTCGCTGATCTTGCCGGTACCGAAGGTGTTCAGCGAGATCGAGGTAGGCTGGGCCACACCGATTGCGTAGGACACCTGAATCTCGCAACGCTCGGCCAGGCCGGCGGCCACGATGTTCTTGGCCACGTAACGACCGGCGTAGGCCGCCGAACGGTCAACCTTGGATGGATCCTTGCCGGAGAACGCGCCACCGCCGTGACGGGCCATGCCGCCGTAGCTGTCGACGATGATCTTGCGACCGGTCAGGCCGCAGTCGCCCACCGGGCCACCGATGATGAACTGGCCGGTCGGGTTGATGTGGAACTGGGTGTCCTTGGTCAGCAGTTCGGCAGGCAGCACGTGCTTGACGATCAGCTCCATGACGCCTTCGCGCAGGTCGGCGTAGGAAACGTCCGGGTTGTGCTGGGTCGACAGTACCACCGCGTCGATGGCGACGACTTTGCCGCCTTCATAACGGCAGGTCACCTGGGACTTGGCGTCCGGGCGCAGCCATGGCAATGCACCGGATTTACGGGCTTCGGCCTGGCGCTTCACCAACTGGTGGGAGAAGGTGATCGGTGCCGGCATCAGCACGTCGGTTTCGTTGCTGGCATAGCCGAACATCAGGCCCTGGTCGCCGGCGCCCTGATCTTCAGGCTTGGCACGGTCGACACCCTGGTTGATGTCAGGGGACTGCTTGCCGATGATGTTCATCACGCCGCAGGTCGCACCGTCGAAGCCGACATCGGAGCTGTTGTAGCCGATGTCGATGATCACATCACGCACGATCTGCTCCAGGTCTACCCAGGCAGAGGTGGTGACTTCGCCGGCGATGATCGCCACGCCCGTTTTCACCAGAGTCTCGCACGCCACTCGGGCGAACTTGTCTTCAGCGATGATGGCGTCCAGCACCGCGTCAGAGATCTGGTCGGCGATTTTGTCCGGATGCCCTTCAGACACGGACTCGGAGGTGAAAAGGGAGTATTCGCTCATCTCGATGTTTTCCTGATATTTACCGATGGTGAGTGTCGCCAGCCGGGCGCTGTATATGGCGGACCTGAATCTGGAAACCATTACGTAAACCTACATAGAGGCTTTCCCCGGGAACGAGTCCCGCAGCGGTGGCCCAACGGGCCAGATCGTCCTGTTCAAAACCCAGCCAGAGATCACCGCAGGCTTCCCTGGCCCAACTCTGGTTGTGGCTGCATAAATCCGTGACCAACAGGCTGCCGCCTGGTTGCAGCAAATTCGCCATCTGCCTGAGGGCGTCTGCCGGGGCGGCGAAATGGTGCAGGACCATGTTCAGCACCACGCAATCGGCCCGCAGGCTGGTGTCATTCAGGGCGTCCGCCAACTGCAGGTGGACATTGCCCAGCGCTTCGCGCTCACACAATTGGCGGGCCAGCTCCAGCATCGCCGGGCTGTTGTCCAGCGCCGTGACCTGATGAAAGCGCCGCGCCAGCTCCGGCAGGAAGCCGCCATCACCCGGGCCCACTTCAACCGCCGTAGCCTCATCACTGAAGCTCAGCTTGTCCAAAAGTGCCAGCACGCTTTCGCGGTATTGCGCCAAGCCGGCGATCAGATCCTGCTGGGCGCGAAACTTCTCGGCTACCCGTGAGAAAAAGTCCTGGCTGGCGGCAGCACGTTGCCCGTGCACCTGGCTGATGCGCGACTGCACGTCAGCCGGCAGCGCCAGGCTGTCTATTTCTTCGAGCAGCGCGGCGTGCAGCTTGCCGCCCAGTTGCTCGGTGTGGGGCAGGGCGCGACGGTAAAAAATCGCATTGCCCTCGCGGCGGGTCGCCACCAGGTCGGCCTGGGCCAGTACCTTCAAGTGGTGGCTCATGCCGGATTGGCCGATGGCGAAGATCTGCGCCAGCTCCAGCACCCCGAACGAATCGTTGGTCAGCGCGCGCAACACATTCAGGCGCAACGGATCGCCACCGGCCTTGCACAGGGCCGCCAGCTCGTCGCTGTCGTCGGGTCGAATGGAAGGTGCGCTCAGGTTCATAAGGCCAGCAGTCTAGTGACGGTGGGAAAACCCCGCAAGGGCAATATCAAAAAGTTTTGATATTGGTCGATAATCGGTGGTTATAAGCAGCCGCTATAACCCATGGACGAAGCGGGGGGCGGTTTCTCCAGGCAATCCGCAGGAAAAACACCCCCAAGTGACTATCTGTCATTGCCCCGAGGGCCGTGGCTGAGGGAAAATGCCGATCCTTTTTTCCGTTTCTTTTATTCAACCTCCAGGAGATCAGCGATGCCCAGCCGTCGTGAGCGTGCCAACGCCATTCGTGCCCTCAGCATGGATGCCGTGCAAAAAGCCAACAGCGGCCATCCCGGTGCCCCGATGGGCATGGCGGATATCGCCGAGGTACTTTGGCGTGACTACCTGAAACACAACCCGAGCAACCCGTCGTTCGCCGACCGTGACCGGTTCATCCTGTCCAACGGCCACGGCTCGATGCTGATCTACTCGTTGCTGCACCTGACCGGCTACGACGTCACCATCGACGACCTGAAAAACTTCCGCCAGATCCACAGCCGCACCCCGGGCCACCCGGAATACGGCTACACCCCTGGCGTTGAGACCACCACCGGTCCACTGGGCCAGGGCCTGGCCAACGCCGTGGGTTTTGCCCTGGCTGAAAAAGTCCTGGGCGCGCAGTTCAACCGCCCGAACCACAACATTGTCGACCACCATACCTACGTGTTCCTCGGTGATGGCTGCATGATGGAAGGCATTTCCCACGAAGTCGCCTCCCTGGCCGGTACCCTGGGCCTGGGCAAGCTGATCGCCTTCTACGATGACAACGGCATCTCCATCGACGGCGAAGTCGAAGGCTGGTTCACCGACGACACGCCTAAGCGTTTCGAAGCCTACAACTGGCAGGTGATCCGCAATGTCGACGGTCATGACCCGGAAGAAATCAAGATTGCGATCGAGACGGCCCGCAAAAGCGAGCAGCCGACCCTGATCTGCTGCAAGACCACCATCGGCTTCGGTTCGCCGAACAAGCAAGGTAAAGAAGACTGCCACGGCGCCCCACTGGGTGACGCGGAAATCGCCCTGACCCGCGCTGCGCTGAAGTGGAACCACGGCCCGTTCGAAATCCCGGCTGACATCTACGCCGAGTGGAACGCCAAGGAGGCCGGCCTGGCGGTCGAAGCCGAGTGGGACCAGCGTTTCGCGGCCTACTCCGCCGAATTCCCTGAGTTGGCCAACGAACTGGTTCGCCGCCTGGCCGGTGACCTGCCTGCCGACTTCGCTGAAAAGGCCTCGGCCTACATCGCCGAAGTGGCGGCCAAGGGCGAAACCATCGCCAGCCGTAAAGCCAGCCAGAACACCCTGAACGCGTTCGGCCCGCTGCTGCCTGAGTTCCTCGGCGGTTCGGCTGACCTGGCCGGTTCCAACCTGACCCTGTGGAAAGGTTGCAAAGGTGTCTCGGCGGAAGACGCCAGCGGCAACTACATGTACTACGGCGTGCGCGAGTTCGGCATGAGCGCCATCATGAACGGCGTTGCCCTGCACGGCGGCCTGGTGCCTTACGGCGCGACCTTCCTGATGTTCATGGAATACGCCCGCAACGCCGTACGCATGGCGTCGTTGATGAAAAAGCGTGTGATCTTCGTCTACACCCACGACTCCATCGGCCTGGGCGAAGACGGCCCGACGCACCAGCCGGTCGAGCAATTGACCAGCCTGCGCACCACGCCGAACCTGGACACCTGGCGCCCATCGGACGCGGTCGAATCGGCTGTGGCCTGGAAGCACGCGATCGAGCGCAAGGACGGCCCTTCGGCGCTGATCTTCTCCCGTCAGAACCTGCAGCACCAAACCCGCGACGCGGCGCAGATCGAAGGCATCAGCCGTGGTGGCTACGTGCTGAAAGACTGCATCGGCGAGCCGGAGCTGATCCTGATCTCCACCGGTTCGGAAGTGGGCCTGGCGGTTCAGGCGTACGACAAGCTGACGGCCGCCGGTCGCAACGTGCGTGTGGTTTCCATGCCGTGCACCAGCGTCTTCGAAGCCCAGGACGCCGACTACAAGCAATCGGTGTTGCCGTTGCAGGTCAGCGCACGTATCGCCATCGAAGCGGCTCACGCCGACTACTGGTACAAGTACGTGGGCCTGGAAGGTCGCGTGATCGGCATGACCACCTACGGTGAGTCGGCGCCGGCGCCAGCGTTGTTCGAAGAGTTCGGTTTCACCCTGGAAAACATCCTGGGTCAGGCTGAAGAGCTGCTGGAAGACTAAAGCGCGTCCCCTTGTAGGAGCGAGCTTGTTGTGGCGAGGGAGCTTGCTCCCGCTGGGCTGCGAAGCGGCCCCAAGCCGTGCGATCGAGATGTGTCAGATACACCTCGTCAGCCGGTCTGGGAGTGCTTCGCACTCCAGCGGGAGCAAGCTCCCTCGCCACACAAGCGAGTTCCTGCAAAGGTTTGTGTCGCCCACAATGCGAGAACCCCATGCCTCAACCGCGTCCCTACAAAGTTGCACTCAACGGCTACGGCCGGATTGGTCGTTGCGTCTTGCGTGCTCTGTTCGAGCGAGGGCCGGCGGCCGGGTTTGAAATTGTCGCGATCAACGATCTGGCGGACATGGCCAGCATCGAATACCTGACACGCTTTGACTCCACCCACGGCCGGTTCCCCGGCGAAGTGCGGGTCGAGGACGATTGTCTGCATATTAATGGCAACTGCGTGAAGGTCCTGCGCAGTGCCACCCCTGAGGGCATCGACTGGGCGGCGCTGGACGTCGACCTGGTGCTGGAATGCTCCGGTGCCTATCACACCCGTGCCGACGGCCAGCGGTTTCTCGACGCCGGCGCACCACGGGTCCTGTTTTCCCAGCCGATGGCCAGCGAGGCGGATGTTGACGCCACCATCGTCTACGGCGTGAACCAGGATTGCCTGACCGGTGCCGAATTGCTGGTGTCCAACGCCTCCTGCACCACCAACTGCGGCGTGCCGCTGTTGCGCCTGCTGGACCAGGCGATTGGCCTGGAATACGTGTCGATCACCACCATTCACTCGGCAATGAACGATCAGCCGGTGATTGACGCTTACCACCATGAAGACCTGCGCCGTACGCGTTCGGCGTTTCAGTCGGTGATTCCGGTGTCCACCGGCCTGGCGCGCGGTATCGAGCGACTGTTGCCGGAACTTGCCGGGCGAATCCAGGCCAAAGCCGTACGGGTACCGACGGTGAATGTGTCTTGCCTGGACATCACCATGCAAACCGTCAGCGACACCGATGCCGGCGAAGTCAACCGGATCCTGCGCGACGCCGCCACCAGCGGCCCGCTCAAAGGCCTGTTGGCCTACACCGAGTTGCCGCACGCCAGCTGTGATTTCAACCACGACCCGCATTCGGCCATCGTCGATGCCAGCCAGACCCGCGTTTCCGGCCCACGGCTGGTGAACATCCTGGCGTGGTTCGACAACGAATGGGGTTTTGCCAACCGAATGCTGGACGTTGCAGAACACTATCTGCAAACAGCCTCTCCACAACTTTAGCTCTCAGGAATTGCCCCCCATGACCGTGTTGAAGATGACCGACCTCGATCTGCAAGGTAAGCGCGTACTGATCCGCGAAGACCTCAACGTCCCAGTCAAGGACGGTGTTGTCACCAGCGATGCGCGAATCCTGGCCTCGCTGCCGACCATCAAGCTGGCCCTGGAAAAAGGTGCGGCCGTGATGGTCTGCTCCCACTTGGGTCGTCCGACCGAAGGTGAATTCTCGGCAGAAAACAGCCTCAAGCCTGTAGCTGAATATTTGAGCAAGGCCCTGGGCCGCGACGTGCCGCTGGTTGCCGACTACCTGAACGGTGTGGACGTGAAGGCTGGCGACATCGTGCTGTTCGAAAACGTGCGCTTCAACAAGGGCGAGAAAAAGAACAGCGACGAACTGGCCCAGCAATACGCTGCCCTGTGCGACGTGTTCGTGATGGACGCCTTCGGCACCGCGCACCGTGCCGAGGGTTCGACCCACGGCGTGGCCAAGTTTGCCAAAGTTGCCGCAGCTGGCCCGTTGCTGGCGGCTGAACTGGACGCACTGGGCAAGGCCCTCGGCGCTCCGGCCCAACCGATGGCCGCCATCGTTGCCGGCTCCAAGGTCTCCACCAAGCTCGACGTGCTGAACAGCCTGAGCCAGATCTGCAACCAGCTGATCGTCGGCGGCGGCATTGCCAACACCTTCCTGGCGGCTGCCGGTCACCCGGTGGGCAAATCGCTGTACGAACCGGACCTGCTGGACACCGCCCGCGCCATCGCCGCCAAGGTCAGCGTGCCGCTGCCGGTAGACGTGGTGGTGGCCAAGGAATTCGCTGAAAGCGCCGAAGCCACCGTCAAGCTGATCGCTGACGTTGCCGCTGACGACATGATCCTGGACATCGGCCCGCAAACGGCAGCCAACTTCGCTGAACTGCTGAAGTCGTCCAAGACCATCCTGTGGAACGGCCCGGTCGGCGTGTTCGAGTTCGACCAGTTCGGCAACGGCACCAAAGTGCTGGCCCACGCCATCGCTGAAAGCTCGGCATTTTCCATCGCCGGCGGTGGCGACACCCTGGCGGCCATCGATAAATATGGCGTTGCTGACCAGATCTCCTACATTTCTACGGGGGGTGGTGCGTTCCTCGAATTCGTTGAAGGCAAGGTACTGCCGGCTGTCGAAGTGCTGGAAAGCCGGGCCAAGGGATAAGGCACTTGCTGAGGAAAAGGAGCATTCCGATGATCAGGTCGTTGGCACTGGTGATTGCAGCGGGCCTGCTGGCCGGCTGCGGCAGCACGCCGAAAGCGGCGCCCGAGTCTGAAAAGGCCGGGGCGGCTCGGCAAAAGAGTTGCTACCAGGCTGACTGGCAAGCCGAAACCATGCCGGTGATCAACAAGCGCATCGGGCCGGACGGGTTGGAGAAATACGACTCTGCGCCCAACGGTCAGGAACAGGGTTGCCCTTGACGGGTCTGATTCACTAACCGACAGCCGCGGTGGCCGCAGGTCGCCGCTTGAGGATTGGCAATGAAAGGCGTTTTCGCCCTGGCGGCACTGGCGTTATTGGCCGGATGCACCAACCTGAACATGTTCGACAAGAAGGCAGAGCCGGCAGACAAGTGGACCACCTGGACGTGTGACAGCCAGGCGCAAGTCAACTGGCGGTTTGCCGACCAGGCCCGCACCCAGGTGGATGTGCGCCTCGGCGGCTCGGACCAGGTGTATCGCCTCAAGCAGGATGTGGCGGCCTCGGGCGTGCTGTACAGCGACGGCCAGTTGGCGTTTCACACAAAAGGTGAGGAAGGCCTGGTTTACTGGGTTGCCACCGACGATTTGATCGGGCGCGGCTGTAAAGCGCAGTAACCCCGACAGCAATAACGATTCAGCAGGCCAGGCTTTGAAAGCCTGACCTTCAATAACTTGAATAGCAGCCGCCGCTACGGCAGGCTTGCACGATTAACGACCCTCGACCGGGAGAGAGACTCACAATGGCACTTATCAGCATGCGCCAGATGTTGGACCACGCAGCCGAATTCGGCTATGGCGTTCCAGCCTTCAACGTCAACAACCTTGAGCAGATGCGCGCCATCATGGAAGCCGCTGACAAGACTGACTCTCCAGTGATCGTCCAGGCTTCGGCCGGCGCGCGCAAATACGCCGGTGCCCCGTTCCTGCGTCACCTGATCCTCGCCGCGATCGAAGAATTCCCGCACATCCCGGTGTGCATGCACCAGGACCACGGCACCAGCCCTGACGTGTGCCAGCGCTCCATCCAGCTGGGCTTCAGCTCGGTAATGATGGACGGTTCCCTGGGCGAAGACGGCAAGACCCCGACCGACTACGAATACAACGTACGCGTCACCCAACAAACCGTGGCCATGGCTCACGCCTGTGGCGTTTCGGTTGAAGGCGAGCTGGGCTGCCTGGGTTCCCTGGAAACCGGCATGGCCGGTGAAGAAGACGGTATCGGCGCCGAAGGCGTACTGGATCACAGCCAAATGCTGACCGATCCGGAAGAAGCCGCCGACTTCGTGAAAAAGACCCAGGTTGACGCCCTGGCCATCGCCATCGGCACCAGCCATGGCGCTTACAAATTCACCAAGCCACCTACCGGCGACGTGTTGGCCATCGACCGCATCAAGGAAATCCACAAGCGCATCCCGAACACCCACCTGGTGATGCACGGTTCTTCCTCGGTACCGCAAGAGTGGCTGGCGATCATCAACCAGTACGGCGGCGACATCAAAGAAACCTACGGCGTGCCGGTTGAAGAAATCGTCGAAGGCATCAAGTACGGCGTGCGCAAGGTCAACATCGACACCGACCTGCGCCTGGCCTCCACCGGTGCGATGCGTCGCCTGATGGCCACCAACCCGAGCGAATTTGACCCACGTAAATTCTTCGGCGCTACCGTGACTGCCATGCGTGATGTATGTATCGCACGTTACGAAGCCTTCGGTACTGCGGGCAACGCTTCGAAGATCAAGCCGATCTCGTTGGAAGCGATGTACCAGCGTTACCTGAAAGGTGAGTTGAACGCCAAGGTCAACTAAGCCTTACGCGTTAATGAAAAGCCCGCAGCGATGCGGGCTTTTTTGTGGCTGAAATTTGATCAGGCGGCTGCGGGGGTGTCGAACCCGCGGTATTCGATGACGCGGAATACGTCGCTTACGTCTTGCACCAGGATGCGGGCGGTGTTGGCTACGTGGTTCAGGTCACGCTCCGCAAAATCGGGCAGGCTGGAGCAGGCCATCAGGTTGAGGTGTTCGAGGGCGGCGTTGAGGCGTTCACGCAGGCAGGCGTGCAGGTCCGTGAGTGGTGCATCGCTGTCGATCAATAGCACGGGGTATTCCGTGGCTGTTTCGGTGCAAGGGGTGAAACGGCGGGGTGGGAGTTGTGGCTTCATGGCAAATCCTTAACTCAAAAGAAAATTGGCCACCGTTTGCTGCGAAACAAATAGGGTGGCAGCTGTACGCGGGTTCGCAGACCGAGGAGTTAAGACCCGGCAGACCCGAAGGTCTCCCACGTACAACCGCCATAAAAAGCCGACCATTGGCAGGACTGCCTATGTCGTATTTTGACGGGTACGGTATTAACTCTGTAGGGCTGCGAAACCCTGTCGCCGTTCAATGCCGGCGACGGGGCGAACTATAAGCGGCGCTCCGATTCACCGCAACGGCCCTGTAGGACACAACGCCCCTGTGGGAGCTGGCGGTGCGACGATTCGACTTGCCCGCGATGGCGGTGGGTCAGCCAACTTATTATGTGGCTGATACACCGCCATCGCGGGCAAGCCCGGCTCCCACAGGGATAAGTGTTGTTTAAGCGATTGTGTTAATCACCGAATGATCCTTGGGTCCCTAGGACAGTGCCTACGAGATGTGAGGAGACTTAGTTCTCCACCAGCACCTTCGGATTCGAGTTACCCCACACCGTATACAGATCCGCCAGCAACGCACCGTTGATGTCTTCAACCTCCGCCTGGCTGGTCTCCACCGCGCCCTGCTTGCCGAACAACACCACTTCATCGCCGCTCTTCACGGTCGGCACGTCGGTGACATCGACCATCAGGGTGTTCATCGACACCTTGCCCACCACCGGCACCCGGTGCCCGTTGATCAGCACGATGCCTTTGTTGGTAAACGCCCGGCGATAGCCGTCGGAATAACCCACGGTGATGTTCGCCAGTTTCGAATCCCGCGCCAGGGTGTAGGTGCGGTCGTAGCCTACGGTGTTGCCTTTCGGGTAGCTGTTGACGGACGCCACGTGGGATTTGAACTGCATCACGCGCTTGTATTCGGTGAACGACGGTACGGTATCGCCAAACAGCAGGCCGCCCGGACGAACCATGTCCAGCCGCGACTCGGGCACTTCCAGGGTGGCGAAGGAGTTGGCGGCGTGCAGGGTGATTTTGCTGCGGTCGAGCTGGGCGACGTTGATCAGCCAGTTGGCTTGTTCGTTGAACGCCTTGAGGCCGGTGCGCACGTCGGCGGCGTCTTCGACGGCGAAGTGGGTCATGATCGCCGTCACCTGCAGGTTTGGCACCTTGGTAATCGCTACGGCGTCGCGGCGGCCCTGGGCGGTGGTCATTTCCACACCGTTGCGGCTCATGCCGCTGGAGTTCAGGCCCAGGTGCACGACCAGTGGGCGGCCGTGGTTTTCGGCGATCAGGCTGGCGCGCACGGCGAAGTCCAGATTGCCCACCAGCTCTTCGACGTTATACGGCAAAGCAGCTTCCAGCTCGCTCAGGGCGGCGGTGCGTACGCGGATCAGTTGGCCCTTGAAGCCGCTTTCACGGACCACGCGGGCTTCTTCGTTGCTGGCGATGCCGACGCAGGGCACGCCCAGTTTGATCACCGAGGGCATCAGTAAACCGATGCCGTGACCGTAGGCATCCGCCTTGAGCACGGCGCAGATTTTCGACTGGTCAGCGAGGCTGGCTTGCAGGGTGCGGATATTGTTTTCGAAGGCGACCTTGTTGATTTCGACCCAGGCGTTGCTGTCCTGGATATTGACCTGGGCCACCCCGTCGGCCATCGAGAGGGGCGGGGCGGCAAAGGCCGGGTTTTGCAGCAGTGCCATGCCCATAGAGAGGGCGAGCAGGGTGCGGGAAAAGGGCATTGGGCAGTCTCCATGACTTTCTTGTAGGGGGTAGTGCGCGTGCGCGGCGCCATACTCGGATTGTCCTACAAGAAAGTCGAGACCCTGGGTCGCGGTTCTGTCCTAAAGCGTCGTGGGACCGGTCGCTGAAGCGAATCAGCTTCAGTCGTGGTCAATGTCCAGCTTGGCAAACGTCACGCGGGCGCCTTCCTTGCTGTTGCCGCTGTTGTCCTGCACGTAGGCGCCGGCCTTGAAGTACAGCGGCTGTTTGCCCCACGCAGCGCCGATGCGTTCGTTCCATTGCCCGTTGGCAGCGTCGACGCTCAACAATCCGGCCTTGTTCAGGTGGATGACATAGGTGAAGTCGCGGTCCAGCGGTACGTTCTCGGCGACGATGATCACCCGGCCTTCCGACTCGTCAGGGCGCATGCGCACCTTGGCGACGATGTTGCCGGTCTGGGTTTTTTCCTTGTATTGGTATTCGACCTTGATCAGTGGCTTCTGGCTTTCGTAGGCGTGGATTTGACCGATCACCACCTTGCCGGACGACGGCACCTTGTTGACCGCCAACGTGGCACGCAGGAAATTGTCGGCGTCGCTGTACAGCCAGTTACGCAGGCGGCCGTCGGCGTAGGTTTCCCGCAGTTCGCTGCGAGGGTAAACGGCGTTCTCGGTACGCGTGCCGGTTACCGGGGTCCAGAATTGCACGCTGCTGCCTTCGGCCTGGAAGTATTGGTCCTTGAACCCGCTGAGCAGTTTCGGCGTGTCGATGGTCGAGGGCGGGGAGCCGACGGGGATGCTCAGGTTCCAGGTGGACAGATCAATCATTGAATACGCCTTTAACGGGGAAAGAAGGCCTTGGCACGGGAGCCGGCACTTTCTTTATAGGTGGCTCGAAATGGATTGTTAATGGCTTTGTGGCGGATTGTTGGCGCCAATGAAATGTCAAAAAGCCATGTTTCCCGTAAACCGCGGGCTGTAGACACTGACCGTTAGTCGGTTGTCTGGGCTTTGGCGCAATGATGGCACCGTCGTGGCTTCTGCTTTATGGGATCCAGGGCTAGAGTGAGCCCTTATTGTTTATCCGGTTTTGTCGCAAAAATGACCGGAATGACTCCGACGAAAGAGAAGCAGCAATGGAATGCGCTCCAATCAAGCCTCGCGATGGTTGTTCAGTGCTTTTGGTGGTCGATGACTATCCCGAAAACCTGATCAGCATGCGTGCGCTATTGCAGCGTGAAGATTGGCATGTGGTGACGGCGGCCTCCGGGGTGGAAGCCCTGGGATTGCTGCTCGAACACGACGTCGACCTGGTGTTGCTGGATGTGATGATGCCCGGCATGGACGGGTTCGAGGTGGCCCGGCTGATGCGCGGCAGCCAGCGCACACAAATGACCCCGATCATCTTTCTCAGCGCTCACGCCCAATCGCCAGCGGCGATGCTGGAAGGCTATGCCAGCGGCGCGATCGACTACCTGCTGAAACCCTTCGACCCGAATATCCTCAAGCCCAAGGTCCAGGCCCTGCTGGAGCACCAGCGCAACCGCCGTGCCTTGCAGCGCCTGAGTCACGATCTGGAATCGGCCCGGGCCTTCAATGCCTCGGTGCTCGACAATGCCGCCGAAGGCATCCTGGTGGTGGGCGAAGACGGCGTGATCAGCTACGCCAACCCGGCGATTTCGCGGCTGATCAATGCGCCGGTCGCTGAGATCCAGGGTGCCGAGTTCCTGGGCTTCCTACAGAAGCCCCATGTGCCTGGGTGGTCCGATTCTGCCTTGTATGAAGGCTACAAACGTGGTGAAACCTGGCGCCTGCACGACGCCATCTTGCGCACCGCGCCCGGCCAGCAGTTGCCCGTGGCGATGTCGTGCGCCCCGCTGCCGGCCGAGCAGAAAGCCATGGTGGTCACGGTGCTGGACATGTCCGAGGTGCGCCATCTGCATCAGCAACTGGAGTTCCAGGCCGTCACCGACCCGCTGACGGGCCTGCTCAATCGGCGTGGGTTTCACCAGTCGGTGGAGAATGTGCTGTTGCGCAGCGAGCGTAACGAGCAGTCGCTGGTGCTGCTGTACCTGGACCTGGACGGGTTCAAGCGGGTCAACGATTCCCTCGGCCACGACGCCGGAGACCGCGTGCTGCGCTGGGTCTCGGAACAGTTGAAGGCGTGCCTGCGCTCCTACGACATTCTCGGGCGCATGGGCGGGGATGAATTCACCGCGCTGCTGGAGCTGGAATTCCCGGAGCAGGCGGCCAAGATTGCGGAAAAACTGATCGAACGGGTGTCGATCTGTCAGCAGGTCGACGGTCTGGATGTGATGCTGGGCGTCAGTATCGGCATCGCCACTTTCCCGGACTGCGGCTCGGACCTCAACGGCCTGCTGCGCGCGGCGGACGTCGCGATGTACGAGGCCAAGCGCGCCGGGCGTCAGCAATATCGCTACTACGACCAGGAAATGAACGGCCGGGCCCGCTCGCGCCTGATGCTCGAAGACAGCGTACGCAGCGCCATCGACAGCAAGGATTTCACCCTGGTGTACCAGCCGCAGGTGTCGTTGCACGACGGCCATCTGCGGGGCGTCGAAGCGCTGCTGCGCTGGCAGCACCCGAGTGTCGGCGATGTGCCGCCGGGGCTGTTTCTGCCGTTGCTCGAAGAGGCGCGGCTGATCAGCCAGTTGAGCACCTGGATCTACCAGCAGGTGGCCGCCCAGCGGCAGGCATGGGCAGGGGTGTTCAACGATGAGTTGGTCCTGAGCGTGAGCTTGAGCAGCAGCCAGTTCAATATGCCGAACCTGGCCAGCCAGCTGCAGCAGGTGCTGGAGCGACATGGGTTGCAAGGCCGGCAGCTTGAGGTGGAGATCAGTGAAGAAAGCCTGATGCACAATCTGGATGAGTCCACCAAGCAGCTCAAGCTGTTGCGCCGGGCCGGCGTGCGGATTGCCCTGGATGACTTCGGCGCGGGCAACTGCTCCCTGGCCCACCTGCGGGACCTGGAATTCGACACCCTCAAGCTCGACCCGAAGCTGATCGCCCGCCTGCCGGGTTCATCCCGGGACGCGGCGATGGCGCGCAGCATTATCGAATTGTGCCGGCATTTTGATCTGCTGGTGATTGCCGAAGGCGTCGAGACCCAGGAGCAAGTTGAGTGGCTCAAGGCCAACGGCTGCCAGTTCATCCAGGGCCCGCAGGTGGCGCCGCCGTTGATCGCGGATGAAATTGCCGACTGGCGCCTGCGCGCAGCGGCCCGCTGAATTCGCTACACTGGCGCCCATTCAAATACCCGTTGTTGACCCCATGACCGCGCTGAAATACCTCCAGGCCTACCCCCCAGCATTGCAGGAGCAAGTGCGCCAGTTGATTGCCAAGGACCAACTCGGCGACTACCTGACCCAGCGCTACCCCGAACGGCATGGCGTGCAGAGCGACAAAGCGCTGTACAACTACGCCCAGGCCCTGAAGCAGGAACATCTGCGCAACGCCCCGGCCATCGACAAGGTGCTGTTCGACAACCGCCTGGACCTGACCCACCGCGCCCTCGGCCTGCACACCACCATCTCCCGGGTGCAGGGTGGCAACCTCAAGTCGAAGAAAGAAATCCGTATCGCCTCGCTGTTCAAGGAAGCCGCGCCGGAATTTTTGCGCATGATCGTGGTACACGAACTGGCGCACTTCAAGGAATCGGACCACAACAAGGCGTTCTACAAACTCTGTGAATACATGTTGCCGGGCTACCATCAGGTGGAATTCGACCTGCGGGTGTACCTGACCTGGCGGGACCTGCAGGGCAAGCCCTGACCTTCAAAGGCGATCGAGCATGGATGTGAGCAAGACCAAAAGCAGCTTCTACCGGCGCCTGTATGTGGCGTACCTGATTGATAGCCAGCTGGCCAGCAGCGTGCCGGCACTGACCGAGGTGACGGGCATGCCCCGGCGTACTGCACAGGACACGATTGCGGCGTTGGCGGACCTGGATATTGTGTGTGAGTTTGAACAGGAAGACGGCGCCCGCAACCATGCCGGGCGCTATCGGATTCGTGATTGGGGAGGGATTGATCGGCGCTGGATCGAGGCGAACCTGGCGAGCATTAAACAGGTGTTGGGTTACCCCTGAAAGCTTGGGGTGACCGGGCTGACGCCTTCGCGAGCAAGCCCACTCCCACATTCGACCGCATTCCAAAGGTGGAACTCGGTCAAATGTGGGAGCGGGCTTGCTCGCGAAGAGGCCCTCATGCCCGGCGCATGCCTATATGTGGAATGTCATCCTCAAGGTATTCCTCACCCGCCGCCACAAACCCGTAACGCCCGTAATACCCCTGCAAATGCGCCTGGGCCGACAGATAGATCGGCACGTCGGGCCACTGTTTCTCTGCCTGCCTGAGGGCCTCATCCATCATCTGGTGGCCCAGCCCGGTACCCCGCGCGCTCGGCGCAACGATCACCCGGCCGATCACCACATCACCACCCTGTGATTCAGGATCCAGCAGGCGCAGGTAGGCCTGCAGTTGACCATCATCCCAGGCCATCAGGTGATGGGTGTCACCGTCCAGGTCCTGGCCGTCGATGTCCTGGTACACGCATTTCTGCTCGACCACGAAGACCTCCGAGCGCAGGCGCAAAATGGCGTACAGCTGCTCCTTGCCCAGGTCACTGTGGTGTTTGCAGACCCATTCGACTGTCATGGTGTTCTCTCGGCTGATTGTCTGGTCAGGATAGTAAGCGCGCGGGAGGCGAGTGTCTAAATTGCGGTTTTTTTGTGAGTGAGATCAATTTGCCATCATTCTCTGCGTGCGACGCTGCCGTCTTTGTGTAATCTGCAGTACAGGCTCATTGATGAGCTACTGTTAAATCCTCGGGTTGCCCCAGAGGTCAGGCCATAGAATGCCCGCCAAGGACTTGAGCATGCCGCGATTTTCTCGTGCCGTTGCTTTGATCGGTTTGTTGTTGCTGGCCCAGGCGGCGGCGGCAGAACGCTTGCGACTGGTGGCGGATGCCTGGCCGCCGTTCACTGACGCCACCCTGGTCAATGGTGGTTTGGCCACCGACATCGTGACCACCGCCCTGGCCCGTGCCGGCTATGCCAGTGAGTTTGAACAGGTGCCCTGGGCGCGGGCGCTGATGGGCGTGGGCGATGGGCGTTACGACGTATTGGTGAACGCCTGGTACGACGACGCGCGTACTCAGTTGGGGCAGTTTTCCGGCGAATACCTGCTCAACCGGGTGCTGTTTCTCAAGCGCCGCGACGATCCCATCGACTACCAGAACCTGGAGCAGTTGCACGACTACCCCGTCGCGGTGGTGCGTGGCTATGCCTATTCAGCGGCGTTCGATGCCGATCCGCAATTGCAGAAAGTCCCGGTGCATAACTTCGCCATGGCCGTGCGCATGCTGGCGGCGCAGCGGGTGCGGCTGACGCTGGAGGACGAATTCGTCGCCCGCTACTACCTGGCTCGGGAGTCCGCCACCGTGCGCAACGCGGTGGAGTTTTTGCCGGTGCCGCTGAGTGAAAACAGCCTGCACATTCTGGTTAGCCTGAAAAATCCTCAGCATCAGCAGATTGTTGCCGGGTTTGATCGGGAGATTGCCAGGATGAAGGCAGATGGCAGTTATGCGCGGTTGATGAAGCAGCACGGGATGTAGTGAGGCTAATGGCCCCTTCGCGAGCAAGCCCGCTCCCACATTCGACCGCATTTCAAAGGTGGAACTCGGCCGAATGTGGGAGCGGGCTTGCTCGCGAAGAGGGTTCAGGCTTCGCTGGTATCTTTGATCAGGTGAGCCGCCAACGTGCGCAACGGTCCCAGTTGCCGGCAGATCAGCGCCAATTGCGTCTGCACCAGCCGCTGCCCTTCGTCAATTTCATCCGGCATCTGCTCCAGGTCCACTGCCAAGGCTTCCTCGGCATCACTCTGAATCGCAATTGGCTGCTTGTTCGCCAGCCCGGTGGCGATCTCGTCGATGCTCGCCGCCAGCGTCTTCCCGGCGCCTTCGATCAAGTGCTCGCGCACTTCCGCCGGCAGCTGGGTTTCCCGGTGGGCGCCCAGCCCCGACAGGTAGCTGAGCAGCGTGTGGGACAGCACCAGGAACCTGAACCCCACGTCCGCTTCCTTACGGAAGTGCCCCGGCTCCATCAGCATGTTCGCCAGGGTGGTGGACAGCGCGGCGTCGGCGTTGTGGGCATTGCGCCGGGCGAGGCGGTAAGCCAGGTCGTCGCTTTTGCCCGCGGCGTACTGCTGCATGATCTGGCGCAGGTAGATGCTGTTGCAGGTCAGGGTATTGGCCAGCACCTTGTTCAGGCGCCGGCCCTGCCAGTCCGGCAGGAACAGGAACACCGCCAGCCCGGCGATCAGGCTGCCGAGCAAGGTATCGAACAGCCGTGGCAGGAACAGCCCGTAGCCGTCGCCCACCTGGTTGAAGCAGAACAGCACCATCAGCGTGATCGCGGCAGTCGCCAGGGTGTAGCGCGTGGTGCGGTTGATAAAGAACACCAGGCCCGCGGCGATGGCGAACATCGACTGGATCAGCGGGTTGGGGAACAGGTCGAACAGCGCCCAGGCGATGGTCAGGCCGATGGCGGTGCCGATGATCCGCTGGCCCAGCTTGCGCCGGGTGGCGCCGTAGTTTGGCTGGCACACGAACAGCGTGGTGAGGATGATCCAATAGCCTTGGGACGGGTGAATCAAGTGCACCATCCAGTAGCCGATACTCAGCGCCAGGGGCAGGCGCAGGGCATGGCGGAACAGCAACGAAGTCGGCGTCAACTGCGTGCGCAGGCGCGTCCACATTTCCTTGAGGTTGCGCGGCGCACGGTCCAGCAGGCTGCTGTCGGTGGCATCGGCCAGGCTGTCGGGGTTGGCGGCGTCGCCCAGCAGGCGGTCCAGGGTCGACAGGTTGGCGGCCAGGGCGCGCAGTGAGCGCAGCAGGCCGCGCCAGGCCGGGTTGCTCTGGATGCGCAGGTGTTCCAGGGAGGCGTTGAGGTCGCCCAGGGCTTCGGCGAAGCTGTCGTCATAAACGAACGGCTGGCGCATCTGGATCGATTCGGCCAGGGTCTGGCAGGCCTTGCCTTGCTGGCGCAACAGGCGCTGGCAGCGGAACAGCACGTCGCTGTGGAAGAAGGCTTCGGCGAGGGCGTTGTAAGGGTAGTGCGACGAGCTGGCGCGCTCGTGGATGTCCTGCGCCAGGAAGTACAGCTTGAGGTAGCGGCTGACCTTGGAGCCCGGGCGACCATTGCCGACCCGGTGCAGGATGATCTCTTTGGCGGCGTTCAGTGCTGCCACCACCCGGCCGTTCTGCTGCGCCAGTTCCAGGCGCCGCGCTTCCACATCCAGTTGGCGGATCGGTTCGAACAGCGACGACTTGAGCTTGAGGTAGCGTCCCAGCTCGCGAAACAGTCGCGCCAGGCTCTGCTGCACCGGCTGGTTGGAAAACAGCACCTGCCACAACACCGACAGCGCGCCATACCACGCGGCGCCGGCCACCAGCAGCAAGGGTTCATGCCAGAAGTCGGTGACGGCGCCACCGCGCTGGTCCACGCCGATCATGGTGTAGACCGAGAGAATCAGGGTGGCCGAAGCGATCGCCCCATAACGCTCGCCGAGGGCACCGAGCATGGTCAGGCCGAAGCTGGACAGAGCCAGGAAGATCGCGAAGATCCAGGGATAAGGGAAAAGCAGTTCGACGGACAGTGCCGCAGTGCTGAAGCACACCAGTGTCACGGCCAGGGCGTTGAGCCGGCCTTGCCAGTTGTCATCGGTCTCGGCCAGGGCGCTGGCAATAATGCCCAGGAACAGCGGGATCAGCAGCGCCATTTCATTCTGGTACCAGCACAGCGCCATGCTGCCGGTCAGGGCGATGAATACCCGTACGCTGTAACTGAACTTATCCAGTGCCCAAAGGCGCCGCATGGACTGCTTGAAGGAGGTCGATGACATGAAGTCTGGGGTCTTCCGGGACGATGCCGCTAAATTGAGCCAGTAATGACGCCACGGCAAGCGTGGCGATCACATCTGAGAGCAAAATTTATTCCAGTCATTACTTCCAAGCACACCACGAACCAAATGTGGGAGCGGGCTTGCTCGCGAAGGCGGTGTATCAGTCACTGATGTATTAGCTGACACTCCGCCTTCGCGAGCAAGCCCGCTCCCACATTTTTTTACCGGGTTCCGTCAGGCAAATTGGGCAGCGGCATAACCGGAGGCCCACGCCCACTGGAAATTGAACCCGCCCAGGTGACCGGTCACATCCAACACTTCGCCGATGAAGTACAAACCGGGGCTTTTCAGGGATTCCATGGTCTTGGACGAGACTTCCCGGGTGTCCACGCCACCCAGGGTGACCTCGGCGGTGCGATAGCCTTCAGTACCCGCCGGCACCAGTTGCCAGCTCCCCAGTTTGCCGGCGATGTCGGCAATCTCGGCGTGGGTGTACTGCTTCATCGGCTTGGAAACGAACCAGGTTTCGGCCAGCAGGTTGGCCATCTTCTTGGTGAAGATCTCACCCAGCAGGGTTTTCAGCTCGCTGTTCGGGCGCTCCACCTGTTGCGCTTGCAGCCAGGTGTGGGCGTCGTGGTCGGGCAGCAGGTTGATTTCCACCGTGTCGCCGGGTTCCCAGTAGGAGGAAATCTGCAGGATCGCCGGCCCGCTCAGGCCGCGGTGGGTAAACAGGATGTTCTCGCGAAAGCTTTGGTCGTTGCAGCTCACCAGGCAATCCACGGACGTACCGGACAGCTCGCCGCACAATTCCTTGAGCTGGTCGGTGATGGTGAACGGCACCAGCCCGGCGCGGGTTGGCAGCAGTTCATGGCCGAACTGCTTGGCCACTTGATAACCAAAGCCGGTGGCCCCCAGGGTCGGGATCGACAGCCCGCCGGTGGCGATCACCAGTGATTCGCAGCGCAACTCACCCAGGGTGGTTTGCAACTGATAGCCGCCATCGACCTTGGCAATCTCCTGCACCGAGGTGTCCAGGTGCATGCTCACGCCGACCTGGATGCACTCATCCAGCAGCATCCCGAGGATGTCGCTGGACTTGTTGTCGCAGAACAGCTGGCCGAGTTTTTTCTCGTGGTACGGCACGCCGTGCTTGGCCACCAGCCCGATGAAATCCCACTGGGTGTAGCGGGCCAGGGCGGACTTGCAGAAGTGCGCGTTGTGGGAGAGGAAGTTGGCGGGCTCCGTGTACATATTGGTGAAGTTGCAGCGGCCACCGCCGGACATCAGGATCTTTTTGCCGGCCTTGTTCGCGTGGTCGATCAACATCACCTTGCGCCCACGCCCGGCGGCGGTCAGCGCACACATCAAGCCTGCGGCGCCGGCGCCAATGATCACAACTTCGGTCGAGCGCACAGCCATGTCCTCATACAAATTCTGAATTGGAATACAGTCAAATGTGGGAGCGGGCTTGCTCGCGAATGCGCAGTGTCAGTCACCGAATCTGTCGACTGATATACCGCATTCGCGAGCAAGCCCGCTCCCACATTTTTGATCTCGGTATAGCTTGAGATCTTTACAGGATACGCACGCGCAACGAACGGCCTTTGATCTTGCCGTCATTCAAACGCTGCAGCGCCTGCTTGGCGATCCCGCGTTCAACGGCCACGAACGCCTGGAAATCAAAGATCGCGATCTTGCCGACCTGGGCCCCCGGAATCCCGGCTTCACCGGTCAGTGCGCCAAGGATATCGCCCGGGCGAACCTTGTCTTTACGGCCGGCGGCAATGCACAGGGTGCTCATCACCGGCAGCAACGGGCCGCCGCTCTGAGGCTTGAGGTTGTCCAACTGGTCCCAGTTCAGCGGCGACTTCTGCAACTGCTCGATGGCCTGGGCGCGGTGGGCTTCGGACGGTGCGACGAGGCTGATAGCAATGCCCGTCTCACCCGCGCGACCGGTACGGCCCACGCGGTGGATGTGGATTTCCGAGTCGCGGGCCAGTTCGACGTTGATCACCATGTCCAGTGCATCAATGTCCAGGCCACGGGCAGCCACGTCGGTGGCGACCAGTACCGACGTACTGCGGTTGGCGAACATCGCCAGTACCTGGTCACGGTCGCGCTGTTCCAGGTCGCCATGCAGGCCAACGGCGGAGATGCCCTTGGCGGTCAGGTGATCCACGGTTTCCTGCACTTGCTGCTTGGTAAAGCAGAAGGCTACGCAAGACGCCGGGCGGAAATGCGCCAGGACCTTGGTCACCGCGTCCATGCGCTCTTCCGGGGAGATCTCGTAGAAGCGTTGCTCGATCTGGTCGTCCGAGTGGAACGCTTCGGCCTTGACCTGTTGCGGCGCGCGCATGAATTTCGAGGCCAGCTGCTTGATGCTCACCGGGTAGGTGGCCGAGAACAGCAGGGTCTGGCGGCGGGCCGGGGTCTTGCTGATGATGTCTTCGATGGCGTCGTAGAAGCCCATGTCGAGCATGCGGTCGGCTTCATCGAGGATCAGCGTGTTCAAGCCGTCCAAAACCAGCGAACCCTTGCGCAGGTGCTGCTGGATGCGGCCCGGGGTGCCGACGATGACGTGGGCGCCGTGCTCCAGGGAGGCGATCTGCGGGCCGAGGGACACGCCGCCGCACAGGGTCAGCACCTTGATGTTGTCTTCGGCGCGGGCCAGGCGACGGATTTCCTTGGCCACCTGGTCAGCCAGCTCGCGGGTCGGGCACATGACCAGTGCCTGGCAGCCGAAGTAGCGCGGGTTGATCGGGTTCAACAGGCCGATGCCAAAGGCTGCGGTCTTGCCGCTGCCGGTCTTGGCCTGGGCAATCAGGTCCAGCCCTTTGAGGATCACCGGCAAGCTTTGCGCCTGGATCTGCGTCATCTCGACATAACCCAGCGAGTCGAGGTTAGCCAGCATGGCGGCGGACAGGGGCAAAGTATTAAAAGCGGTGGCGATGGTAGTCACGGGACTGGCTCTGCAAAACAAAATGTCGCGCAGTGTACCAGCCTCGTGGGATTTTCCCTGCAAGTTCTAGACGAGAAGCCTGTTAATGCTCAATGTCGTGCTCACGGCTGACCACGCGTTTGCCGTCTTTTGGCGATAATTGCAGGAAGATCGCCGCCGCCAGCATCGCCATGATGCCCACGGTGACGAAGGTCAACTGGAACGCCCCAAGCACCGTGTCGACCCCGTCGTTGCCCACTTCGGCGGTAAAACCACCCAGCAGCGCACCGGCGCAGGCCACCCCAAGGCTCAGGGACAACTGCGCCACCACCGACAGCAAACTGTTGCCGCTGCTGGCCTGGGCGTCGTCGAGGTCGATCAGGGTCACGGTGTTCATCGCGGTGAATTGCAGCGAGTTGATCGCCCCGAGGATCGCCAGCATGCTCAGCAGCAGCGGGTAGGGCGTGTGTTCGCTGACCAGGCCCATGCTCGCCAGCATGATGCCCAGCGCCAGGGTGTTGCCGGTCAGCACCACGCGGTAGCCCAGGCGCTCGATCAGCGGCCGGGCGATGGACTTGGCAAACATCGCCGCCGCCGCCAGGGGCAGCATGCTCATCCCGGCTTCGGACGGTGAGTAACCGAGCGCCACCTGCAGCAACAGCGGCACCAGGAACGGCAACGCGCCGCTGCCCAGGCGAGCGAACAGGTTGCCGAGGATGCCCACCGCAAAGGTCCGGGTCTTGAACAGCACCGGCGAGAACAGCGGGTTCTCGATATGCCCGGCGCGCAGCCAGTAAGCCGCCAGGCACGCGAGGCCGCCGAACAGCAGCAACATCACCCGCAGGTGCGGCAGGTGCAATTCGCCGAGGCCTTCCATGGCGATAGTGATCAGCACCATCGCCGCGCCGAACAGCAGGAAACCCACGCCGTCGAACCGCGTACGTTCGCTGCCGCGCAGGTCGGGGATGAATTTCCAGACGGCGTAGCAGCCGATGATGCCCACCGGCAGGTTGATCAGGAAGATCCAGTGCCAGGTCAGGTATTGCACCATCCAGCCGCCCATGGTCGGGCCGAGCAGTGGGCCGAGCAGCCCGGGAATGGTGATGAAACCCATGATGCGCACCAGCTCCGAGCGCGGGTAGGCGCGCAGCACCACCAGCCTGCCCACCGGCAACATCAACGCACCGCCCAGGCCCTGGATCACCCGGGCGCCCACCAGCATGGTCAGCGTGCTGGAGAGCGCGCAGAGCAACGAGCCAATGCTGAACAGCATGATCGCGCCGAAGAAGATCTTCTTGGTGCCGAAGCGGTCGGCCACCCAACCCGAGGCGGGAATCAGCAGGGCCACGGTGAGCATGTAGGCAATCACTACGCCTTGCATGCGCAAGGGGTTCTCCGCCAGGTCTCGAGCCATGGCCGGCAAGGCGGTGTTGAGAATCGTCCCATCCAGCGACTGCATGAAGAAGGCAATCGCTACCACCCAGGGTAGCCAGCGGGCGGTCTTGGCATCGAGAGGGGCGCGATTCGGCATGAGTTACCTTTTTGTTAGCAGCCTATGTGTCGGCGATTATGCGCCATCGGCGGCTCCTTTTCCCACAGGCCCTTCGTCTATATCTGACAACGCCACGTCTTTGCCCACCAGGAAATCAATCAGCGCGCGGTGCACGGCCAGGGCCGCTTCGCGGGATTCCAGGTCAAGCAAATGGCCAGTGTGCTCGGCGGTGGCGAAGCTGCTGCGGCCTACGTATTTCTTGAACAGGTGGGCTTCGTCTGCCGGGGTGTACTCGTCCAGCACGCCGTTGAGGAAGTGCACCGGGGTTTCGATCCGGGTCAGTTGCGGCAGGTAGTTGCCGTCACCCAGCGCCAGCACCTGATGGATATGGAAGCGTGCCTGGCGATACTCGGTGGTGGCCATGGTCGACAGGTGCCGATGATTGTTGCGCTTGAGCCGGGGCGACAGGTATTTGCCCACGGTTTCATTCAGCAGATGGCCGACGGCGGATTTGTCATCGGCCTCGATCAGCACGCGCACCCGCTCTACGTATTCGAGCATGGCCTGGTTGAGGTTGGGCGCCAGTGCCATCACCACCGAGCTTTCAATCGACGGTGGGTTATGGGCGAGGGTCAGCAGCGTGGAAATCCCGCCCCATGAGGCAGACACCAAGTGGTTGACCTCAAAGCGTTCCACCAGGGCGCGCAGGATCTGCACTTCATCGTCCTTGGTCACAAGGTCGAGGTCGGTGTTGTGCGGGCGTGAATAGCCGGAGAACGGCAGGTCGAACATCAGCACATTGAAGTGCTCGGACAGGCACTTGCTGGTGCGTGCAAACGAGCGGGTGGTGGACAGCGCGCCGTTGACCAACAGCACGGTTTTCTTCTCTGGGTTGTTACCAAGCTGCTCTACGTGAACGTTGTAGTGCTTGAACAGCTTTTCAATGACAAAACTTCCATGGTTCATGTCAACGCTCCAGCTTGCCCTATCCCGGGCAAGGTCGTGCATCACTTGCGTGCAAGTGGGTTGAGGACGGCGGGGTGTTGTTTGAGTTTTTTTACCGCGCGGACGTGGCTAGGTGCCACCAACCTTTATAACGAGGTTTTTCGCAAGCGACAACTGGCCGGACGGCCAGGTGTCTGGAGTGGGGTTTTGAGGATGAACCGAATCAAAATGTGGAATGCGATCAACTGTGGGAGCGGGCTTGCTCGCGAATGCGGTGCCTCAGTCACAGATGTAGTGGCTGACACGCCGCATTCGCGAGCAAGCCCGCTCCCACATGGGTTTTGCGTTGCTTATAAGGTCAGGGTCAGGCGCTTGACCAATGCGCCCGGCAGCAGGTTGGACGAGGTATTGCGCTGGCTATACGTACTCGCCGACAGCAGCAATTCCCGATCAGCGGTCAGCGCTTCCAGTTGCGAGCCCAGCAGGCTGTAAACGCTGTCATCAAAACGCATGGTGCTGACCGGCGCCTTGATCTCGCCGTCTTCGACCCAGAACGTGGCGAAGCGGGTCATGCCGGTCAGGCGCGCGGCGGGCTGGTCGGAGTAGTTCAGGTACCACAGGTTGCTGATGTACAAGCCGGTGCCCAATTGCTTGAGGATATCGGCCTGGGCCAGGTCGCCGGCCGCCATCTGCAGGGCGCTTGGAGATTCATCGCCGCTGGCGCCATTGGTGCTCAAGCCGTATTCGGCGGCACTGCGGGAGTTCACCAATTGGCCTTCAGCCTTGCCGGCATTGATCAGCTTCACATCACTGCGCGGATAGCCGTCACGGGAAAACGCCGAACTCAGGGAGCCGCTGACCTGTTCGTCCAGGGTCACCAGCGGGCTCAAGGACTGATCACCGCCATACAACCGTTGCAACGGACTGCCTTTGCTGGCGATGGCCTGGGCGGAAAACCCGCCCCAGGTCAGCATGCTGATGATCTCTTCCATGGCCGCCGGTGCCAGGTAGGCGCGGTATTGCCCCGGTGCCAGCGGGTGCAGCGGGCGACCAAGGTATTCCAGTTGCTCACGGGCCTGCTTGAAACGCTGCGCGAAGGCCACGCTGTCCCAATCGTTGCCGGCGTAGCTGGCTTTCACCGCTTCACCGTTGGCGTGGAACAGGCTGAAGTCGAAGTTGAAACTGTTGGCCTGGTGCCAGCCGAAGGCGCCTGATGAACTGGCGAAACCACGGCTGATAGGGCCGGCGGCGTAGAAGCCGACCATGTCCACACCTTCAGCGGCCAGGCTGACTGCTTCCAGCACCTGGGCCAGGTCCGGCAGCGGTCGGTCCTGCTGGTCCTTGTTTTGCCAGGCGTTGTGGTTGAGCAGCAGGTACGGATCCTGGGGCAACAACGGCAAGGTCTCGCGCAGTTGTTGCAGGCCGTTGGCCAGACGCTGGCGATCCAGTTCAGGCTCGCCCGCCAGGGTGATACCGAGGTCGGCGTGGCGCCCGTCGTTGATCAGCTTCAGGTTCAGGCTGGCCTGTTGCACCTGGCCGGCCTGGCGCACTTTGCCGTGGTTGAAACGCACAAACTCGGAGGACTCGTCGGCGTAGCCGAGGTGGAATTGTTCGTGGTCGGTGATGGCCTGCTTGAGCCAATCCACCAGGGCTTTGAAATTATTCATCAGGCGTCTCCCCCGAACACGTCCACGTTGCTGAACACACAGGCCGGCGACGCATGGCCGACGCGGATCACCTGGTTGGGTTCGCCCTTGCCGCAGTTCGGCGTGCCCAGCACCTTGAAGGTGCTGGCGTCGCCGACGGCGCTGAGGTTGCGCCAGAACTGCGCGGAAATCGCCCGGTAGTTGGGGTTCTTTACCACGCCTTTGAGTTCGCCGTTTTCAATCAACTGGCCCCACTCGCAGCCAAACTGGAATTTGTTGCGTGCATCGTCAATCGACCACGAACGGTTGGTGGACATCAGGATGCCGTTCTCGATGCCGCCAATCAGCTGCGCCATGTTCTGGTCGCCGGCCTCGATATTCAGGTTGGCCATGCGGTCGATCGGCGCGCGGTTCCAGCTGCAGGCACGGCTGTTGGCCACGCCTTGCATGCCGGCGCGGTATTGCGACAACGCACCGCCCAACGGCTTGAGCAGCAAGCCTTCGCGGATCAGGAATTGTTTGCTGGCCTTCGTGCCGTCGTCGTCATGCCCGTAGCTGGCGAGCTGCTCGGGAATGTCCGGATCGAAGGTCACGTTCAGCAGGTTGGAGCCGTATTGCAGGTGACCGAAATCGCTGGCCTTGACGAAGCTGGTGCCGGCGTAATTGCGCTCGTCGCCCAGGATGCGGTCGAGTTCCAGCGGGTGGCCGATGGATTCGTGGATCTGCAGGATCATCTGGTCGGGCATCAGCAGCAGGTCGCGCGGGCCCTGGGGGGTGTTCGGGGCCAGCAGCAGTTGCAGTGCCTGGTCGGCAATCTGCGGCGCGGCGCCCACCAGGCCGAAGCGGCTGATCACGTCAAAGCCGCCTTGCTGGCCGAAGTTGGTACCGCCCAGGGTGCGGGTCTGGCTGTCGTTGCCGTCGTAGGCCGTGACGTTGACACCCGGGAACACAAACCGCTGGGCCTGGCGCAGTTCGGCGCCGGCGCTGTTGAGGTAGATCTGTTCGACGTGGGTGGTGCCCAGGCTGACTTCCCAGTTCACCAGGCGCTCGTCCTTGGGCACGGCGGCCGATTCGGCGCCGAGCAGTTGGTAGCAGTCGCTCAGGGACGGGAAGGGCTGGTCGAGGCTCGGCGAAAGGTAGTCGGCAATGTCGCTGGACACTGGCTGGTCGCGCAGGTCGAGCAGGGCGTGGGGCTTGATGAGCCGGGCTTGCTGTTCGGCGCGCTCAAGGGCGGCTTGCAGGCCGGGCAGGGAAATGTCGTGGGTGGCGGCGTAGGCTTCGACGCCATTGAGGCGCACGGTGAGCATCGCGCCTTCGTCCTGGCTGAGGTGTGGCGGCTCGGCGACGTTCTTGCGTACCGACAGGTACTGGCCGGACTCGCGGACGTAGCGCAGGGAAAAGAATTCGGCGGTAGTGCGCAGGGCACTGAACTGCTTTTTGAGTGTGGCGTGGTGTTCGAACATGGGGCCTTCCTTGTGGGCGGCTCGGCGCGGGCAGGCAAACAGAGTAGGCCTGGGCTGGGAGCTGATCAAGGAAAGTGTAGGCGGGCGGGAGGTCTTGCGGTGTCAGATCGGGCCTCTTCGGGAGCAAGCCCCCTCCCACATTTGATCGGGTTCACACGGTCAAAAATGTGGGAGCGGGCTTGCTCGCGAAGGGAGCACCTCGGTCTATCAGTTACTGCGCAGTAGGACCCACTTCACGCATCGGCTTGCCACGCACCGGCGCATCGCCTGCCACGTAGTAATCCGCAGTGCTGCGCGGCAGTGGCTTGCGGCCACGGATCTTGTCGGCGATTTTCTCGGCGATCATGATCGTCGGCGCGTTCAGGTTGCCGGTGGTGATGATCGGCATGATCGACGCGTCAACCACGCGCAGACCCTGCATGCCATGCACACGGCCTTCGGCGTCAACCACGGCCATCTCGTCGGTGCCCATCTTGCACGAGCAGGACGGGTGGAACGCAGTCTCGGCGTGCTCGCGGATAAATTTATCCAGTTGCTCGTCGGTCTGTACGTCGATGCCCGGGCTGATTTCGCGGCCACGGTATTGGTCCAGTGCCGGCTGTTGCATGATTTCACGGGTCAGGCGGATGCCGTCGCGGAATTCCTGCCAGTCCTGTTCGGTAGACATGTAGTTGAAGAGGATGCTCGGGTATTCCCGTGGGTTCTTCGACTTCAGCTGCACGCGGCCACGGCTCGGCGAACGCATGGAACCCATGTGCGCCTGGAAACCGTGCTCTTTCACACCGTTGCTGCCGTTGTAGTTAATCGCTACCGGCAGGAAGTGATACTGGATGTTCGGCCAATCGAATTCTTCACGGGTACGGATGAAACCGCCCGCTTCGAACTGGTTGCTGGCGCCGATGCCGGTGCCGTTGAACAGCCACTCGGCACCGATGGCCGGCTGGTTGTACCAGAGCAGCGACGGGTACAGCGAGACCGGTTGGGTGCACGCGTATTGCAGGTACAGCTCAAGGTGATCCTGCAGGTTTTCGCCGACGCCAGGCAGGTCGTGGACCACCGGAATGTCGAGGCTTTCCAGCAGTTTCGCCGGGCCAACGCCGGAACGTTGCAGCAGTTGCGGCGAAGCGATTGCGCCGCTGCACACCAGGACTTCCTTGCGGGCACGGGCTTCAACGCGTTCTTCAGCGGCACCGATCAGGTAACGAACGCCAACGGCGCGCTTGCCTTCGAACAGGACTTTGTCGGTCAGGGCGTGGGTGACGATGGTCAGCGTCGAGCGCTTCTTGGCCGTGTCCAGGTAACCGCGAGCGGTGCTGGCGCGACGACCGTTTGGCGTCACGGTACGGTCCATCGGGCCGAAGCCTTCCTGCTGGTAGCCGTTCAAGTCTTCGGTACGTGGGTAACCGGCCTGTACGCCGGCTTCAACCATCGCGTGGAACAGCGGGTTGTTGCCGGCCTTTGGCGTGGTCACGCTGACCGGGCCGTCGCCACCGTGGTAGTCGTTCGGGCCGATGTCGCGGGTTTCGGCTTTACGGAAATACGGCAGGCAGTCCAGGTAGGTCCAGTCTTCCAGGCCCGGCAGTTTCGACCAGTTGTCGTAGTCCATCGCGTTGCCGCGGATGTAGCACATGCCGTTGATCAGCGAGGAGCCGCCGAGGCCCTTGCCGCGACCGCATTCCATCCGGCGGCCGTCCATGTGTGGCTCTGGATCGGTTTCGTAGGCCCAGTTGTAGCGACGGCCTTGCAGCGGGAATGCCAGGGCGGCTGGCATCTGGGTACGGAAATCGAAACGGTAGTCTGGGCCGCCGGCTTCCAGCAGCAGGACGGTGACGCCTTCGTCTTCGGTCAGACGGGTCGCCAGGGTGTTACCGGCGGAGCCGGCACCCACAATGATGTAGTCGTATTCTTGGGACATTGAATGCACCCTCGTGAAAGTTGGTTCAGGCTGCTTTTGTGGCGAGGGAGCTTGCTCCCGTTCGACTGCGCAGCGGTCGCAAAGTCAGCGCTCGAGTTCTGTCTGAAAGAACTGCGGTACCTGGCATGGGGCTGCTTCGCAGCCCGACGGGAGCAAGCTCCCTCGCCACATGGGCCATGCCAGGCTCAATCAGGTTTTAGAACACCGAGGCGTAGTCGCCCAGCTCAACCTGTACCGATTTGATGCGAGTGAAGTTGTTCAGCGAGCTGATCCCGTTTTCACGGCCCACGCCCGACTGCTTGTAGCCGCCCACCGGCATCTTCGCGTCGGACTCGCCCCAGGCGTTGATCCAACAGATACCGGCTTCCAGCTGATGAATCACGCGGTGGGCGCGGTTCAGGTCCTTGGTCACCAGGCCAGCGGCCAGGCCGAAGTCGGTGTCGTTGGCGCGGCGGATCACTTCTTCTTCGGTGTCGTAGGTGAGGATGCTCATCACCGGGCCGAAGATTTCTTCACGGACGATGGTCATTTCGTCGGTGCAGTCAGTGAACACGGTCGGGGCCACGTAGGCACCCTTGGCGAATTCACCGTCGGTCAGACGGTCGCCGCCGCACAGCACGCGGGCGCCTTCTTCTTTACCTTTGGCGATGTAGCCGAGCACGCTTTCCATGTGGGCGAAGCTGACCAGCGGGCCGAAGTTGGTGTTTTCATCTTCCGGGTTGCCGATGCGGATGCGGGCAACGCGCTCGGCGATCTTGGCTTCGAATGCGCCTTTGAGGGCGGTCGGAACGAACACGCGGGTGCCGTTGGTGCAGACCTGGCCCGAGCTGTAGAAGTTGGCCATCATCGCGATGTCGGCGGCGCGGTCGAGGTCGGCGTCGTCGAAAATGATCAGCGGGGATTTGCCGCCCAGTTCCATGGTGACTTCCTTGAGCGAAGAGCTCGAAGCGCTGGCCATGACTTTCTTGCCGGTGTCGGTGCCGCCGGTGAAGGAGACTTTCTCGATGCGCGGGTGTTCGGTCAGCCAGGTGCCGACTTCACGGCCGCTGCCGGTCAGGACGTTGAACACGCCATCCGGAACGCCGGCGGCGGTGTAGATTTCAGCCAGTTTCAGGGTGGTCAGCGAGGTGACTTCGCTAGGCTTGAAGATCATCGCGTTACCGGCCGCCAGGGCAGGTGCGGATTTCCACAGGGCGATCTGGATCGGGTAGTTCCATGCGCCGATACCGGCCACGACGCCCAGTGGCTCGCGACGGGTGTAGACGAACGAGGTGTCACGCAGCGGGATCTGCTCGCCTTCGATGGCGGGCACCAGGCCTGCGTAGTATTCCAGCACGTCAGCGCCGGTGACGATGTCGACGTATTGGGTTTCGGAATACGGCTTGCCGGTGTCCAGGGTTTCCAGGGCGGCCAGTTCGTCGTTGCGCTCACGCAGGATATCGACGGCACGACGCAGGATGCGCGAACGCTCCATGGCAGTCATGGCGGCCCAGATTTTCTGGCCCTTTTCGGCGCTGACCACAGCGCGCTCGACGTCTTCTTTGGTAGCGCGTTGCACGTTGGCGAGAACTTCACCGTTAGCCGGGTTGATGGCTTCGAAAGTGGCATCGCTGCCAGCGTCGGAGTAGCCGCCGTCAATGTAGAGTTTTTGCAGTTCGAAACGGGCCATAAAGTCCTCGCAAGTGCATTAGTGGTTGGCGCGGTTCGGGAGTTGAGCGTTTATGTGTGCTCTAACTCACCTGCTTGGCCAATTGGAAATCCATGTATTCGTAAGCGATCCGTTGCGCCTGCTCCGTGTCGAAAGCGTCTCCCGACAGGGCGCCGCGCAACCACAAACCGTCGATCAGGGCCGCCAGGCCTCGGGCTGCGCTGCGTGCCTCGGGCAACGGCAACGCTCGGCGGAACTGGCAACACAGGTTGGAATACAGACGGTGATCGTTGATCCGCTGCAGCCTGTGCAATGACGGGTGGTGCATGCTGGTGGCCCAGAAGGCCAGCCAGGTTTTCATAGCCGGGCCGTTGACTTGGCTGGCGTCGAAGTTGCCTTCGATGATCACCTGAAGATGGGCCCGCGGGCTGTCATCTTTCAGCGCCAACCGGCGCTCGGTGACGTTCTCGATCAGCACGTTCATCAGGTACCGCATCGTGGCGGCGATCAGGCCATTCTTGTCCTGAAAATAGTGACTGATGATGCCATTCGAGACACCGGCCAGACGGGCGATCAGCGCAATGCTGGCATCCCCCATTCCGACCTGATCGACGGCCGTCAATGTGGCTTCGATCAACTGCTGGCGGCGTATGGGTTGCATACCGACCTTGGGCATCGTGCACCTCTCCTTAGGCCTGCCAACGGGCGATAAACGTCCGTCGGCTTGAGGGCCAGTCTATTTTGTTTTGATTGAACGTTCAATCAACAAAGAATAAGATCTGCGACAAATGGTCGCTGCCTACAGGTATTTCCTACGTGCATGTGGCGCCACCTGACATCGGGAAAACCCATGAAACAGCCCGGCACAGCGGTTCGCCGGGGGTTTATGGTTTTTCGGGGTGTCTTTATACACCCGTCCGTCGACTGCCGAAAAATCGATGGCTCGGGTCAAGCGTTGCCTTGTGTTTCTCTGCACTGCCCGGAGCATCTGTGCCATGAGTTCTGCCTCTCTTATAAAGACCCCGCCAGAAAAGGTGCGGGTCAACGGTTGGGTGTTCTACACCTCCACCGCGCTGATTCTGTTGTTGACCGCGATTCTGATCATCGCCCCGCAGGAAGCCGGCAGGATGCTCGGTGTGGCCCAAGCCTGGTTGTCGAAAAGCTTTGGCTGGTACTACATGGTCGTGATCGCCGCCTACCTGGTGTTTGTGGTGGGCCTGGCGTTTTCGTCCTATGGCAAATTGAAACTGGGCAGCAAGGACGACACCCCGGACTTCAGCTACGGCGCCTGGGCCGGCATGCTCTTCTCGTCGGGCATCGGCATCTCGCTGCTGTACTTCGGCGCCTCCGAGCCGCTGGACCACTACTTCAACCCGCCTGAAGGCGCGTCGGCCACCGGCGAAGCTGCACGCCAGGCGTTGCAGTTGACGTTCCTGCACTGGGGCCTGCACGGCTGGGCGATCTACGCACTGGTCGGCCTGGCCGTGGCGTACTTTGCCTACCGTCATAACCAGCCGCTGGCCCTGCGCTCGGCGCTGTACCCGCTGGTGGGCGAGCGTTGGGTCAAAGGCGCGGCCGGTCACGCGGTAGACGGCTTCGGCATGTTCGTGACCCTGCTGGGCCTGGTGACGAACCTGGGGATTGGCTCGATGCAAGTGTCGTCCGGGCTGGAAAACCTGTTCGGCATGCAGCACAGCAACACCAACCTGCTGATCGTGATCATCGTGATGAGCACCGTGGCGACCATTGCCGCCGTGTCGGGTGTGGAGAACGGCATTCGCCGCCTGTCCAACCTGAACATCGTGCTGTTCAGCGGCCTGCTGATTTTCGTATTGCTGTTTGGCCCGACTTTGCACTTGCTCAACGGCTTCGTGCAGAACATCGGCGACTACATGAACGGCATCGTGCTGAAGACCTTCGACCTGTACGTGTACGAAGGCGACGCCGACAAGACCGAACGCTGGATGGGCCTGTGGACCCTGTTCTACTGGGCCTGGTGGATTTCCTGGGCGCCATTCGTGGGCATGTTCATCGCGCGTATTTCCCGTGGTCGCACGGTGCGTGAACTGGTGGCCGGCGTGCTGCTGATCCCGCTGGGCTTCACCCTGGCGTGGCTGTCGATCTTCGGCAACTCGGCCCTGGACCTGGTGGTGAACCATGGCGCGGTGGAGTTGGGCAAGACGGCGCTGGAACAGCCGTCCATGGCGATCTACCAACTGCTTGAGCATTACCCGGCGTCGAAAATCGTCATCGGTGTGTCGATCTTTGTGGGCTTCGTACTGTTCCTGACCCCGGCGGATTCCGGCGCGGTGATGATGGCGAACCTGTCCTGCAAGGGCGGCAACGTTGACGAAGATGCGCCGCACTGGCTGCGGATTTTCTGGTCGGCGGTGATCACCCTGGTGACCATCGGCCTGCTGTTCGCCGGTAACTTCGAAGCCATGCAAACCATGGTGGTGCTGGCGGGCTTGCCGTTCTCGGTGGTGCTGGTGTTCTTCATGTTCGGCCTGCACAAGGCGATGCGCCAGGACGTGGCGATCGAGTTGGAGCAGGCGCAGTTGGCCGAGCGTGGTCGGCGTGGTTTCAGCGAGCGTTTGACTGCCCTGGACCTGCAACCGAGCCAGGGTACCGTGCAACGCTTTATGGACAAGCACGTCACGCCGGCGCTGGAAGAAGCGGCGACTGCGTTGCGTGACCAGGGGCTGGAAGTGCAGACCCTGCTGGGCAAATCCAAGCGCTGCATTGGTGTGCGCATCGAGATGCAAGAGGGCAATCCGTTTGTCTACGAGGTCAGCCTGGATGCTTATTCGTCGGCACCGAACGACTTGCCCGAGGAAGAACGCACGCGCTACTACCGCGCCGAGGTTTACCTGCACAACGGGCCTCAGGAATACGACCTGATGGGCTTCACCCAGGAGCAGATCACCCGGGACGTGCTCGATCAGTTTGAAAGCCATCGGCAGCTCCTTGGCCGTGTCTATAGCTGAGTGTTGAAAGGACAGGTGGTGTCGTTACTGACACCACCTGAGCAAAATGTGGGAGCGGGCTTGCTCGCGAATGCGCAGTGTCAGTCAGTACATCTGACACTGATACACCGCATTCGCGAGCAAGCCCGCTCCCACATTTTTTTTGCGGTGTCTGTTAGCCCAGGTTCTTGCCCAAGAGGGCGTGATAGAGCTCGCTGTCACCCAGAATCCCCACCACCTTGTTGTTGTCCTGCAGCACCAGCTTGTTCCCTGTCTGATACCGAATCTGCAACGCCTCACGCATCCCGATATTCGAATCCACCAGCGTCGGCATCCGGCCCAGGCCCTCCACCGATTGCCCCGGTGCCCAGTTCTGCAGGTTCAGCACCGAACCGTTCTGCCGCGCGCCCTTGATGGTGTTGCCTTCGGCCAGGTCCAGCCACGAGTCACCGCCCGGGTCCAGGCTGATGGAGCCGTTGACGTGGGTGCAGTTATCCACCGTGCGCATCAGGCTGCGGCCACACAGCACATTCAGCGGGTTGGTGTGGGCCACGAAGGTCCGCACATAGTCATCCGCCGGGTTCAGCACGATCTCTTCCGGCACGCTGTACTGGATGATCCGGCCGTCTTTCATGATCGCGATGCGGCTGCCGAGTTTCAGCGCCTCATCCAGGTCGTGGCTCACGAATACGATGGTCTTGCTCAGCTTGCGTTGCAACTCCAGCAGCTCATCCTGCAAGCCCTGGCGGATCAGCGGGTCGAGTGCCGAGAAGGGTTCGTCCATCAACAGGATATCGGCGTCCATCGCCAATGCGCGGGCCAGGCCGACACGCTGCTGCATGCCACCGGAAAGCTCGTCGGGCTTCTTGTTGCGCCACTGCGACAGGCCCACCAGTTCCAGCTTGTCGTCCACCAGCTTGCGTCGTTCTTTTTCCGGGCGGCCCTGCATCTCCAGGCCGAAGCTGATGTTCTCGCGCACCGTCAGCCAGGGCATCAGGGCGAACTTCTGGAACACCATGGCGATGCGCTGGGTGCGCATCATTTTCAGCTCGGCGGGGGTGCAGGATGCGATGTCGATCTGGCGACCTTCATGCTCCACAAACAGCTTGCCGCGGCTGACGGTGTTCAAGCCATTGATGCAGCGCAACAAGCTCGACTTGCCCGAACCGGACAGGCCCATCAGCACGCAGATCTCGCCTTTCTCGACATCCAGGCTGGCGTTTTCAACGCCGACAATCTGCCCGGTCTTTTTCAGGATCTCGTTGCGCGTCATGCCCTGGTCCAGCAGCTTGAGCGCCTCGCGTGGGTCTTTGGAGAAGATCACGTCGACATTTTCGAATCGGATAATGCTCATGCATCACCCCCTACTTTGGCGTCGGGTTGTTTGCAGATGCGGTCGAGCATGATGGCCAGCAATACGATCGCCAGGCCGGCTTCAAAGCCCAGGGCGATGTCGGCGGTGTTCAGCGCGTTGACCACCGGTTTGCCGAGGCCGTCGGCGCCCACCAGGGCCGCGATCACCACCATCGACAACGACAGCATGATGCATTGGGTAATGCCGGCGGCGATGCTCGGCATGGCGTGGGGCAGTTCGATCCGCGAGAGCAACTGACGGCGCGAGCAGCCAAAGGCCTTGCCGGCGTCCATCAACTCTTGCGGCACATCACGGATACCCAGGTAAGTCAGACGGATAGGCGCGGCAATCGCAAACACCACCGTGGAAATCAGCCCGGGCACCACACCCAGCCCGAAGAGGGTCAGGGTAGGGATGAGGTAGACGAAGGTCGGTACGGTCTGCATCAGATCGAGCACCGGCCGCATCAGGGTGTAGAACATCGGTTTGTGCGCGGCAACAATGCCCAGCGGCACGCCGATCACCACGCAGACCAGGGTGGCGAACAGCACTTGCGCCAGGGTCTCCATGGTTTCCTGCCAGTACCCCAGGTTGAGGATCAGCAGGAAGGAGGCGATGACAAAAACGGTCAGGCCCCATTTGCGTTGAATGAAGTGAGCGAGCAGCGCAATCAGACCGATCAATGCCAGTGGATTGAACCAGGTCAGCGCGAACGTCACGCCGTGGATCATCGTTTCCAGGGTCGATGCGATTGCGTCGAAGTAGGCGGCCCCGTGTTGGGTCAACCACTCAACGAAGGCAGCGATGTACTGGCCTAGCGGGATTTTATGTTCAGTCAGCATGGTAGTGAATGTCCACATGCGAAGAGGAAAAACATCCCGGGCCAGCGTACCGGCCCGGGGTCAGCGGTTACTTGGCGAGGTAAGCTTTGACGGCCTCCAGTCCTGGTTTGCCATCGACCGTGGTGACACCGGCGAGCCAGGTGTCGAGCACTTGCGGGTTCTTCTTCAGCCACGCCTTGGCGGCGGCGTCAGGCTTCATTTTGTCGTCCAGGACGTTACCCATCAGGGTGCTTTCCATGTTCAGGGTGAACGACAGGTTTTTCAGCAACTGGCCCACGTTGCTGCATTCCTGGGTGTAGCCCTTGCGGACGTTGGTGTAGATGGTGGCCTGGCCGTAGTTGGGGCCGAATGAATCATCACCCCCGGTCAGGTACTTCATCTTGAAGCGGGTGTTCATCGGGTGCGGTTCCCAGCCGAGGAACACGATGGCCTGGTCGCGCTTGGTGGCGCGTTCCACCTGCGAAAGCATCCCGGCTTCGCTGGATTCGACCACTTTGAAACCGGCGGTTTTCAGGCCGAAAGCGTCCTTGTCGATGAGGGTCTGGATGGTCCGGTTGCCGTCGTTGCCCGGCTCGATCCCGTAGATCTTGCCGCCCAGCTCATCCTTGAATTTGACGATGTCGGCGAAGTCTTTCAGGCCCTTGTTGTACAGCGCTTCCGGTACGGCCAGGGTGTACTTGGCGTTTTCCAGGTTGGCGCGCACGGTTTCCACGGTGCCGGCATCACGGTACTGCTTGATGTCGTTTTCCATGGTCGGCATCCAGTTGCCGAGGAAGATGTCCATGTTCTTGCCGTCGGCCAGGGACTTGTAGGTCACTGGTACTGAAATCATCGTGGTGCGGGGTTTGTAGCCGAGGCCCTTGAGAACTTCGCTGGTGGTGGCCGTGGTGACGGTGATGTCGGTCCAGCCGACATCGGAGAAGTTGACGGTCTGGCATTGCGCCGGTTCTGCAGCGTGAGCCACGACTGGCAGACTCAGCATGGCGGCCAACAACAACGACGGGGAACCTTTCATGGGGGTGGACTCCTGGTGTTTTTCTGGCGGCAATAACACCGCGCTTATAGGTGTTGCGGTTGGGCGTGCGGCACAGCTCTGCCACGCAACTGTGCAAACGAGTCGAGACTGATCATGTACCAGTGAAAATCTGACGCCTACAGGGGGCGTCGTATCCAGTACAGGGATGGTCGTATCCAGTGTCGGTGACGTCGCTTACAGATTTTTTCCACGGCAAAACTGCACTTTTTACCGATCTGCACCGCAAAAAACGGCCAAAACGTCGCCTTCCACAACAGCGGCGCTGATGAGCATGGGTACGTCGGTGTGAGACGCCGTGAGCGCCAACAAAAGCTTGATGATGGCCGCATCTGGGCGGATTGCGACATGAGCGTAGCAGCTCCGTCACCAGGCGTTATGTGCGCCTGGCCTGTGCTCATCGAGGAGTTTCACGGCAATGGCTATCAGCGTTTTCGACCTGTTCAAGATCGGCATTGGGCCTTCGAGTTCTCACACCGTCGGCCCCATGCGCGCCGCGGCGTTGTTCGTTCAAGGATTACGTGAACGTGATGTGTTGGAACAAGTCAGGCGCGTCGAAGTTCAGCTGTATGGCTCCTTATCGGCCACGGGCATCGGTCACGGCAGCGACAACGCGGTGATCATGGGCCTGATGGGCGAGTGGCCGGACGCGATCGATCCGTCACAGATCGGCATCCGCATCGAAACCCTGCGCGAGACCAACACCCTGCTGCTGGACGCACGTTTGCCGGTGCCTTTCTTATGGGCGCGGGACATGCGCCTGATCGACGAAAACCTGCCGTTCCACCCTAATGCCATGACTCTGGTGGTGTTTGGTGATAACGGCGAGCTGCACCGCGACACCTACTACTCGGTGGGCGGCGGATTCGTGGTGGATGAAGCCCAGGCCAACAGCGGCGTGGCGGACATGGACCGCACCGAGCTGCCCTATGATTTTTCCAGTGCGGTGGAACTGCTGCAGCTGTGCAAGACCCACAACCTGCGCGTCGCTGAGCTGATGTTGGCGAACGAAAAAACCTGGCGCTCGGAAGAAGAAATCCGCAGCGGCCTGATGAAGCTTTGGCGCGCCATGCAGGATTGCGTGGAGCAAGGCCTAAAGCACGAAGGCATCCTTCCCGGCGGCCTCAATGTAAGGCGCCGTGCAGCCAAGTTGCACCGCAGCTTGCAGGAGCTGGGCAAGCCGAACGTGATCGGCTCGACCTTGAGCGCGATGGAATGGGTCAACCTGTTCGCCCTGGCGGTGAATGAAGAAAACGCCGCCGGCGGGCGCATGGTCACGGCACCGACCAACGGCGCGGCGGGGATCATCCCGGCGGTGCTGCACTACTTCATGAAGTTCAGCGAAGAAGTGACCGAGGCCAACGTGGTCGACTATTTCCTCGGCGCGGCGGCGGTGGGCATCCTGTGTAAGAAAAACGCGTCGATCTCGGGTGCCGAAGTCGGCTGCCAGGGTGAAGTCGGCTCGGCGTGCGCCATGGCGGCGGCGGGGTTGGCGGAGATCCTCGGGGCTACGCCGGAGCAATTGTGCAACGCGGCGGAGATTGGCCTGGAACACAACCTCGGCCTGACCTGCGACCCGGTAGGCGGGCTGGTGCAGGTGCCGTGCATCGAGCGTAATGCGATTGCCGCGGTGAAGGCGATCAACGCGGCGCAGATGGCGCTGCGGGGGGATGGCCAGCACTTCATCTCGCTGGACCGGGTGATCCGCACCATGCGCGATACCGGGGCGGATATGCATGACAAGTACAAGGAAACATCGCGGGGTGGGTTGGCGGTGAGTGCGGTGGAGTGTTGATCCGGAAAGACCGCGTCGCCTGCATTCGCGAGCAAGCCCGCTCCCACATTCGACCGAGTTCCTACTGAAAAAACGCGGTCAAGTGTGGGAGCGGGCTTGCTCGCGAATGCGGTAGGCCGGGCAACACTGCTCATAAAGTGAACACCAGAACCAAAAGCGCCACCTTTTAGCGCGTCGCAATTAGATAAGTAGCTCCCGAACGATTTCCCCTCATGACCATCGGTCACCCGTGCTTGTGGTGACAGACTTTTCCCACGTCGTTTCTCTCCCTTCCCACAAGTGCTACCGATCTGCTCACACACCTTGAGCCTGCGTTCTCTCACGTCTTTTCTGGGTCATATCCCCCACTCCATGCGCGGGCTTATATAGACACGTCATGAGGTCGTTTTCAGGAGTTATTGAATACGCATTCAACTTTAGGCATGGCATTTGCTCTATCAATACAAAGCCTCTCGCCATAGGAGTTTCCTTAAGGCGATGAGCGCAATAACAAGAGCCTCGCCTGAGGCCATCACCCGCTTTGTGTGAGGAGATACCGCGATGACGTCGTTCAACTCCGGGGCTCAACCCCAGAACCGTGCGCCTCAATCCATCGGCTTTTTGCTGCTGGACAATTTCACGCTGATTTCCCTGGCCTCCGCAGTCGAACCCCTGCGCATGGCCAACCAACTCTCCGGCCGCGAGCTGTATCGCTGGACGACGTTGAGTGTGGACGGAAACCAGGTGTGGGCCAGCGACGGTCTGCAAATCACCCCCGATGCTTCCATGCACAAAGCCCCGGCCCTGGACACCGTGATCGTCTGTGGCGGCGTTGGTATCCAGCGCACCGTGACCCGTGAACATGTGTCGTGGCTGCAAAGCCAGGCGCGCCAGTCCCGTCGCCTTGGCGCGGTGTGCACCGGCAGCTGGGCCCTGGCCTGCGCCGGCCTGCTGGACGGTTTTGATTGCAGCGTGCACTGGGAATGCCTGGCGTCGATGCAGGAAGCCTTTCCCCGCGTGGCCATGAGCACACGCCTGTTCACCCTCGACCGCAACCGCTTCACCAGCTCCGGCGGCACCGCGCCGCTGGACATGATGCTGCACCTGATCAGCCGCGACCACGGCCGTGAGTTGTCGGCGGCGATCTCCGAGATGTTTGTGTACGAGCGTATCCGCAACGAACAGGATCACCAGCGTGTGCCGCTCAAGCACATGCTTGGCACCAACCAGCCGAAGTTGCAGGAAATCGTCGCGCTGATGGAGGCCAACCTGGAAGAGCCCATCGACCTCGATGAACTGGCGGTGTACGTAGCGGTTTCCCGGCGTCAACTGGAGCGGTTGTTCCAGAAATACCTGCACTGTTCGCCGTCGCGCTACTACCTCAAGTTGCGCCTGATCCGTGCGCGGCAGTTGCTCAAGCAAACGCCGATGTCGATCATCGAAGTGGCGTCGGTGTGCGGGTTTGTCTCCACGCCGCACTTCTCCAAGTGCTACCGCGAATACTTCGGCATTCCGCCGCGGGATGAGCGTGTGGGTTCCAACACCACGCAGCAGGTAGCGATGATGCCGATTCCGCAGGCGCTGGTGTTGTCACCGTTGTCCGGGCCGTTGTCGGCGTTGAGCCAGGCCAGGAATGAGTCGACTTTCGCCAGCGTAAGGCTCTAACACCAACAGAGCTGTTGTGGCGAGGGAGCTTGCTCCCGCTGGGCTGCGCAGCGGCCCCAAAATCTTTGGGAGCGCTTCGCACTCCAGCGGGAGCAAGCTCCCTCGCCACAAGGTAGCTGTTCAGGCGCCAGAGTTCTGCCGAAATTGCACCAAAGCCGGCAACAACTGCTTGTCGATCGCCTGCCTCACCGCCGGCAAGATCGTCGCGCTGCCGGTGTACATCTGCTCAACCATACCCTTGAGCGCCTTGGCCCGCGCCGCGCTCAAGCCGCGCACCGCACACTCGCAAGCCTGCTCGGCGGTAGCGCCGCTGGACACCTCGAAACCCAACGACCGCAGCTGGCCCAGCAGGTCATCCTGGTCAATCAAATCCGCGTGCATCATGACGTTAATCCTTGTTAGGGGAACGGGGGATTGAAGTCGATTCTGGTAGGCCATCACCGAGTCGGCAAGGCCTGAATGCATGAATGTCCGGCACACCTATGAACAGGTCGTTTTCGGCTAACTCGCAAGGCAGGGGAGTGTGCACACTGACACCAAGCAAGCAGCTTGAAGGTTTGGTCACCCTCGGGATGCGCCGCTCACACAAAGCACTCTGCCCCGATCCTGTCACGGCTGGATCGGGGCTTTTTTTGAGCTGAAATTTGAGGTGAAGCTGCTGGCCCCTTCGCGAGCAAGCCCGCTCCCACAGTTGACCGCGTTTTTTCAGGAGGAACTCGGTCAAATGTGGGAGCGGGCTTGCTCGCGAAGGGGGAGCCTCGGTCTACCGCTGCAACACCAATATCCGCGACAACAACTCATCCCGATCGATATAGCAGCCCTGGAAATGCCGCGCGCCGGACGCCGGATCAAACGCATTGCGCGCATGCAGGGTCCGGCGATTATCAAAGCACCACAGCTCGCCCGGATTCAGACGTTTGACCAGCCGAAAACGCTCTTCCCGGGTCATCGCAATAAACCGGCGATAGGCGCGATAGAGCAACGGCATCTGCTCTGCAGGCGCCTCAAACGGCCCGCGCAGAAAGTTGGCCATGCGAATCTCGGCGACTTCACCCAAGGCATCCAGAGCGATGATCGGCGCCAGCCGGCGATAGTCGCTGTGACGGTCCTTGTTGCGAAACTCCACCGGGATCTCGCACAACGCGCGAAAGGCTTCCGGATCTTCGTCCCGCAGCGCCCGCGCAATCGCAAAACCATCGACAAAAATACTCTCGCCCCCGTCGGCGTCGTTCACCAGGCAATGCAAGAACTGCAGCCCGGGTTGCAGCTCCCGCGTCGGCAAATCACTGTGCAGCGGCAGGTTGAATGCCGTGTAGGCGTTGCTGTCGGCATCGGCCTTGGACTGCACGTTGAACAGCACGCCGAAGTTGCTCTCGCGGATGAACGAAATGCGCTTGGCGATCAGCGCCAGCGAGCCAGGTTCGGTGGGCACACCGCGCACTTGGGTGAGGCCGCTGTCACGCAGGGCCAGCAGCCATTGCAGCAGGGCTTTCGGGTCTTCCATCAGCGCTGCGTAGTCGAATACGGGCAGCTCGAACGTACGGTCCCACAGCAGGGATTTCGGTTTGGCAGCCCGGCGTTCGGCGCGGGACTCATCGTCGTAGGCGTGCGCCCGCAACCATCCGGGATCGTATTGGCTGCGATGCCCGCCGCTCCATTCCACTGTCAGCAGACCCTGGTCGGTACGTGCACTGAGGGCCGTGAGGTGTTCGTCCACATCGACGATTTCCAGCACCTGTTCACGGGTCACGCTGTAGACGCAAACAGGGCACGGGCAGTTGTCCCGCAGCCACTGGTGATGAAACGGGCTGACCCGCCCATCGGCCCATCGCACACTGAGGTGATCGCCGTGCACCTGCACATCGGCCAGGTCACTGATCAGTGGGTAAGTACGGAAGTCGGCAACAGCGGCGGCGGTTTGCATGGCGATTCCTTATTTTTGGGGTGGCAGTCCAATCACGCGGCCGAGCAGGGCGGGCTTCGGCAGGTCGGTTTGTTCGGCGCTGATGCTGGCAAGCTTGCCCAGCACCGCTTCACTGAATGGCGCCGAGTGCGGCCCGGCGAGGTCGACGTGGAGCAGCATCTGTTCGTTGCCCGCCAGCTCCTTTTCGTCGCCCACCAGGTGCAGGCTGTGATAGAGGTGCAGGCGCTTGCGGTCGTGGGCGATGAGTTGGGTGTGTACCTCGACGGCGGCGCCCAGTTTCACTTCGTGCAGGTAGTTGAGGTGCAACTCCAGGGTGAACAGCGAGTGGCCGCTGGCTTCGCGGTTTTCGCTGTCCAGGCCCAGGGTGTCCATCAGTGCGTCGGTGGCATAGCTGAAGATCAGCAGGTAGAACGCATCGCGCAGGTGGCCGTTGTAGTCGACCCACTCGGGGAGGATTTTGGTGGTGTAGGTGGTGAGTGCGAGCATGGTTCGGTTCCCGGTAGGTACGTGATCGTTCCCACGCTCTGCGTGGGAACGCCTCCTGTGACGCTCTGCGTCACGCGTTGGGACGCAGAGCGTCCTGGGCTGCATTCCCACGCAGAGCGTGGGAACGATCTTTACAGGGCTTATTCGGCGAAGGTCATACCGTGTTTTTCCTTGGTGGTCTTCACCGCCTCCAGCACCGCCAGCAGGCAATCATCACGATAGCGCTCCAGCGCCGAAATGCTGTGCTTGCCCAACTGATCGCTGGTGCCGTCCACCACGTCGTCAATCAATTTGTCGGTCAATTCCGGCGCCGGCAGATAGGTCCACGGCAGCTGCAAGGCCGGGCCGAACTGCGCCATGAAATGCCGCATCCCGGCATCACCGCCGGCCAGCGTATAGGTCAGGAACGTCCCCATGAACGACCAGCGCAAACCGGCGCCAAAGCGAATCGCATCATCGATCTCGCCGGTGGTTGCCACACCATCGTTCACCAGGTGCAACGCCTCACGCCACAGGGCTTCCAGCAGACGGTCAGCGATAAAACCGGGCACTTCCTTACGCACATGCAAAGGGCGCATGCCGAGGGATTCGTACACCTTGATTGCTGCCTGAATCGCTTCCGGCGCAGTGTTTTTGCCGCCTACCACTTCCACCAGCGGCAACAGGTAAACCGGGTTGAACGGATGCCCCACCACGCAACGTCCCGGGTGCGTGGAGCCTTCATAAAACTCGCTCGGCAACAGCCCCGAAGTACTCGAACCAATCAACGCGTTCGGCTTGGCCGCCGCGCTGATTTTGCTGTGTAACTCCAGCTTCAATTCCAGGCGTTCCGGGGCGCTTTCCTGGATGAAGTCGGCGTCTTTCACGCACTCTTCAATGGTGGCCACAAAGCGCAGGCGATCTTGTGAAGCACCCGGTGCCAAGCCTTGTTTTTCCAGGGCGGCCCAAGCATTCGCGACACGTTTGCGCAGGGCCGCTTCGGCACCGGGCGCAGGGTCCCAGGCCACCACGTCCAGGCCGTGGGCCAGGGCGCGGGATACCCAGCCGCTGCCGATAACACCGCTGCCCAGCGCGGCGAAGGTTTTGATTTCAGTGATAAAGCTCATGGCAAATTCCTAAAGAGTTCGGTGATTCTGTGTGAGAGCCAAGATCAAAATGTGGGAGCGGGCTTGCTCGCGAAAGCGGTCTGTCAGTTGATGCATTCGGTGGCTGATCCACCGCATTCGCGAGCAAGCCCGCTCCCACATTTGATTCGGTTCCTGCAGGGCGTCGTGCGGTGTGTCTTAGCCGCGCTTGGTCAGGCCCATCTTCACGCGGCCTTCGGCCGGGGTCATGACCCGCGCACCCAGGCGGCTGAGGATCTCGCTGGCGCGTTCCACCAACTGGCCGTTGGTCGCCAGCACGCCCTTGTCCAGCCACAGGTTGTCTTCCAGGCCGACTCGCACATTGCCGCCCAGCAGCACCGCTTGCGCCGCCATCGGCATCTGCATGCGACCAATCCCGAAGCCGGCCCACACCGCGTCAGCCGGCAGGTTGTCGACCATGGCTTTCATGGTGGTGGTGTCGGCCGGCGCGCCCCACGGGATGCCCAGGCACAGCTGGAACAACGGGTTGTCGAGCAAGCCTTCCTTGATCATCTGCTTGGCGAACCACAGGTGACCGGTGTCGAAAATCTCCAGCTCGGCTTTAACGCCCAGCTCTTGAATACGCTTGGCGCCAGCCCGCAGCTGGGCCGGGGTGGAGACGTAAATGGTGTCGCCATCGCCGAAGTTCAGGGTGCCGCAATCGAGGGTGCAGATTTCCGGCAGCAGCTCTTCCACGTGGGCCAGGCGGGTCAGCGGGCCCACCAGGTCGGTGTTGGGCCCGAACTCCATGGGGTTCTCGCCGCCACCGATTTCCAGGTCGCCACCCATGCCGGCGGTGAGGTTGACGATGATGTCGACGTCCGCCTCGCGGATGCGCTCCATCACTTCGCGGTACAGCGCCACGTCGCGGCTGAACTTGCCGGTTTGGGGGTCACGTACGTGGCAATGCACCACGGTGGCACCGGCCTTGGCTGCTTCCACCGCCGCGGCAGCGATTTGTTTCGGAGTGACCGGCACGTGAGGGCTTCTGGCGGTCGTGTCGCCAGCACCGGTGAGTGCGCAGGTGATGATGACGTCGTGGTTCATGAGGCAGGTTCCTTACAGGCGTGATTTTCAGGCGTAGTCATACCGTTCGCAGCCAGGAGTGGCTGCGAAACGGTGATTCAAGACAGGTTATTTGCTGGTCAATTGCAGGTTGGCTGCGGCGGGTTTGCCGTCGAAGGTGGTCACGCCTTCCAGCCAGCGCTGCTGGTCTTGCGGGTGATCCTTGAGCCATTGCCTGGCCGACTCGAAAGCGTCCTTGTGATCCAGCAGCGGCTGCATCATTCGGCTCTCGTCGGCGGCGGTGAAGGTCAGGTTGCTCAGCAACTTGTGCACGTTGGGGCATTGCTCGGCGTAGGTCGGCGAGGTGACGGACCACACGGTGGCCATGCCTTCGTTCGGGCCCAGCGCGTCATCACTGCCGGTGAGGTAAGTCATCGCCACGTTGACGTTCATCGGGTGCGGCGCCCAGCCGAAGAACACCACGGCCTCCTTGCGGCGCACGGCGCGGTCGACGGCGGCGAGCATGCCGGCCTCGCTGGATTCCACCAGTTGGAACTTGCCCAGGCCAAACTGATTCTTGGCGATCATCGCCTTGATCTGGGTGTTGGCGCCCGAGCCCGGTTCAATGCCGTAGATCTTGCCGCCCAGTTCTTTTTCAAACCTGGCGATGTCGGCGAAGGTCTTCAGGCCCTTGTCGGCCAGGTAAGTCGGCACCGCCAGGGTCGCGCGGGCGTCTTCCAGGGACGGCTTGTCGAGCACCTTGACCTGCTTGGCCTCGACAAACGGGGTGATGGTCTGGGTCATCAGCGGGTTCCAGTAGCCCAGGAACATGTCCAGGCGCTGGTCGCGAATCCCGGCAAAGATGATTTGCTGGGACGCGCTGGTCTGTTTGGTCTTGTAGCCGAGGCCGTCGAGCAACACTTGAGTCATGGCACTGGTGGCGATTACGTCGGTCCAGTTCACCACGCCCATGCGCACGTTCTGGCAAGAAGCCGCATCGGCTGCCATGACGTTGGTGCTCAAAATGGCGCTGGCGCTGAGTGCGAGCACGCAGCGGCTGATCAGTCGGTTCATGGTGGTTCCCTCGGCAGGTTGTTATTGTGGGTTCCGGCGTCTTTGTGCACCGTGCAGCCAAGTTACGCAGCTTGGTCCCCGACAAAACGCACGGCGGCGACCAGCTCTTGCACTGCAGCGACCTGCCCCCTTGAATGACCGATTGAACTGGCGTATCACAGTGACCACGCTGTCCGTCCTACGAGAGCGCTCCATGTCCCAGGATTTCTACTTTCTGCTGATGCCGGGCTTCTCCGCCATCGGCTTTATCTCCGCGATCGAACCTTTACGTGTCGCCAATCGTTTTCGCGGCGAGCTGTACCGCTGGCACGTCTTGAGCGCCGACGGCGGCGCGGTGCTGGCGAGCAATGGCATGTCGGTCAACGCCGACGCCGCACTGGAACCGCTGAAGAAAGGCTCGACCTTACTGGTGGTGGCCGGCTTCGAACCGCTGAAGTTCGCCACGCCCGCACTGGAACACTGGCTGCGTCGCCTTGACCACGACGGCGTGACCCTGGGCGCCATCGACACTGGCGCCTGCGTACTCGCCGAAGCCGGCCTGCTCGACGGCCACCGCCTGACCCTGCACTGGGAAGCCATCGACGCCTTCAAGGAATCTTATCCACAGCTGACGGTAACCCAGGAGCTGTTCGAGATCGACCGCCGGCGCATCACCTCGGCGGGCGGCACCGCGTCCATCGACCTGATGCTCGACCTGATCAGCCAGGCTCACGGGCCAGAGTTGGCGATCCAGGTGTCCGAGCAATTCGTGCTCGGCCGCATCCGCCCGCGCAAAGACCACCAACGCATGCAGATCGCCACGCGCTACGGCATCAACAACAAGAAGTTGGTGCAGGTGATTGGGGAGATGGAACAGCACACGGAACCGCCGTTGAGCACACTGGCGCTGGCGGAGGCGATCAAGGTCACGCGGCGGCAGTTGGAGCGCTTGTTTCGGCTGCACCTGAACGACACACCGAGCAACTTCTACCTGGGTTTGCGCCTGGAAAAGGCTCGGCAGTTGTTGCGCCAGAGCGACCTGAGCGTGCTGGAGGTGAGCATCGCCTGCGGGTTTGAGTCGCCGTCGTATTTCACCCGCAGCTACCGGGCAAGGTTTGCCAAGTGCCCAAGGGAAGATCGGCGCCGGGAAGCGGTATGAACACCGCTCTTGAGAACAACACAGATCAAATGTGGGAGCGGGCTTGCTCGCGAATGCGGTGGATCAGTCGTTACATGTATTGACTGACACACCGCATTCGCGAGCAAGCCCGCTCCCACAGGGGATGTGCGATGTAGCTTATTTCTTCAGCAGGGCTGAACACGCGGCTTTGAAGGCCTCATGCTGATACTTGTTCAGCGTCGCCGGCAGGGCAAAGTCATGTTTCTTGTTCTGCGCATTGATGGTCTGCGGCGACAGCAGCGTCACTTCAACGCCATCCAGCAACTGAAACACACCTTCAATCTTGAACGTAGTCGGGCCACCGGCGAATTCGCCTTTCTTGCTGCGCTTCTTGATGGCGATGCGGCTGATGCCGTTTTCCCGCACAAACGCGCTGACCTGAGCGGCGAAGGCCTTGACGTTGGCCGCCTCATCATCGTCTTCAAGGGCGATTTTCTTGGTGGCCAGGGCTGCATGGCTCAATGCCTGACCGTCGAGAGAGGCGACAGCAATAATGGCTTCGCTGCCTTTGATTTCGATGCCGCAGATTGTCATGAATAGCCTTGGTTCTGAGTAAAGAGTGGAGGGGATTGTCGCTTATTCCTGCCCAATCGACTCCAAAAACTCCGACCGTTCATCACTCATCCGCGCCAGACAATCATTCTGCTGGATCGCATATGCCTTGCTTCCCGCCACTGCCGGAAAGGTATCTACGGCGCAATCCGCATCACGTAACTTTTCCCATTTCTGCTGGGCATCCTTCAGACGAGCGGTAATGTCCGCCAGCTGCGTCTTGTTGCTGCCATAGGTCGAACCCATGCGTTCCAGCAAGCCCTGGTAGTTATCCTTGAGCAGTTGTTCGGCGGTGGTTTTGTTGTAGGTGGCGCATTCCAGGGTTTGCTTGTCGTTCTCGATGCCATCGCAGGGCGTGCTGTCGGTGTCTTCAGCGGCGTGTACGCCGGTTGCGATGAGTGCCAAAGCCAGGAAAATCGATTTCATTGCGCCGTCTCATATCAGTTGATGAGCAAATTCTGGCTCAAGCGTAAGACAAAGAACAGACACCCGTCAGAGATGTCATGTTGGCCTTTGTCGCGGATTGACGCTTTCGGCAATTCCCTTGTCGTTTTTGCACCCGGCTCCTTCTGCCCCGGGGCATATGCTGGCCCCAAAGCGCCGGCAGACGATTCGGCGCATGAATCGCCAATAAGGGGACGCCTGATGAGCCCAGCCGAATTGCACGCCGACAGCATCGTTATCGACGGGCTGATCATTGCCAAGTGGAACCGCGACCTGTTCGAAGACATGCGCAAGGGTGGCCTCACCGCTGCCAACTGCACCGTGTCGGTATGGGAAGGGTTCCAGGCCACCATTAACAACATCGTGGCCAGCCAGACCCTGATTCGCGAAAACAGCGACCTGGTGATCCCGGTGAAAACCACCGCCGATATCCGTCGCGCCAAGGAACAGGGCAAGACCGGCATCATCTTCGGCTTCCAGAACGCCCACGCGTTTGAAGACCAGCTCGGCTATGTCGAGATCTTCAAGCAGCTCGGGGTTGGCGTGGTGCAGATGTGCTACAACACCCAGAACCTGGTGGGCACCGGCTGCTATGAGCGCGATGGCGGCCTGTCGGGCTTCGGTCGCGAGGTCGTCGCCGAGATGAACCGCGTCGGCATCATGTGCGACTTGTCCCACGTGGGCTCCAAGACTTCCGAAGAAGTCATCCTCGAATCGAAAAAGCCGGTGTGCTACTCCCACTGCCTGCCTTCAGGCCTCAAAGAGCACCCGCGCAACAAGTCCGATGAAGAGCTGAAGTTCATCGCCGACCACGGTGGCTTTGTCGGCGTGACCATGTTCGCGCCGTTCCTGGCCAAGGGCATCGACTCGACCATCGACGACTACGCCGAAGCCATCGAATACACCATGAACATCGTGGGCGAAGACGCCATCGGCATCGGCACCGACTTCACCCAGGGCCATGGCCAGGATTTCTTCGAAATGCTGACCCACGACAAGGGCTACGCCCGCCGCCTGACCAGCTTCGGCAAGATCATCAACCCGCTGGGCATCCGCACCGTGGGCGAGTTCCCGAACCTCACCGAGACCCTGCTCAAGCGCGGCCATCCCGAGCGCGTGGTGCGCAAGATCATGGGCGAAAACTGGGTCAACGTCCTGAAGGACGTCTGGGGCGAATAAGCCACCACTCACGCCTCTTTTCCCCCAACCTTATGCGTCGGGGGCTTACCAAAGCATTTTCCGGAGTTAAGTTTCCATGGCCAAGATCGCCCCTCAATTGCCTATCGAAGTCGACAGCGAAACCGGTGTCTGGACCTCCGACGCCCTGCCGATGCTGTACGTGCCGCGCCATTTCTTCGTCAACAATCACATGGGGATCGAAGAAGTCCTGGGCAGCGAGGCCTACGCCGAGATCCTCTACAAGGCCGGCTACAAATCCGCCTGGCACTGGTGTGAAAAAGAAGCTGAATGCCACGGCCTGGAAGGCGTCGCAGTGTTCGAGCACTACATGAAGCGCCTGTCGCAGCGCGGCTGGGGCCTGTTCAAGATCCAGGACATCGACCTCGACAAAGGCACGGCCAGCGTCAAGCTCGAGCACTCGGCATTCGTCTACGTGTACGGCAAGGTCGGGCGCAAGGTCGACTACATGTTCACCGGCTGGTTTGCCGGCGCGATGGACCAGATTCTCGAAGCCCGCGGCAGCAAGATCCGCACCGTTGCGGAACAGGTATACGGCGGCTCCGAAGAGGGCCACGACGACGGCCTGTTCACCGTCAAGCCGTTGTAAGTCGAGGACCCTGCCATGGCTTTCGAAGCAATGTTTGCGCCGATCCAGATCGGCAAACTGACCATCCGCAACCGCGTGCTCAGTACCGCCCACGCTGAGGTGTATGCCACCGACGGCGGCATGACCACCGACCGCTATGTGAAGTACTACGAAGAGAAAGCCAAGGGCGGGATCGGCCTGGCGATCTGCGGCGGTTCTTCCAGTGTCGCCATCGACAGCCCGCAAGGCTGGTGGAAGTCGGTGAACCTGGCGGATGACCGGATCATCCCGCACTTCCAGAACCTGGCCGACGCCATGCACAAGCATGGCGCCAAGATCATGATCCAGATTACCCACATGGGCCGTCGCTCGCGCTGGGACGGCGAGCATTGGCCCACGCTGCTGTCGCCTTCGGGCATCCGCGAGCCGGTGCACCGCGCCACCTGCAAGACCATCGAGCCTGAAGAAATCTGGCGGGTGATCGGCAACTACGCTACCGCTGCGGCACGGGCCAAGGCCGGTGGCCTGGACGGTGTGGAACTGTCGGCAGTGCACCAGCACATGATCGACCAGTTCTGGAGCCCTCGGGTCAACAAACGTACTGACGAATGGGGCGGCAGCTTCGAAAACCGCATGCGTTTCGGCCTTGAGGTGTTGAAGGCGGTACGCAAGGAAGTCGGCCCGGATTTCTGCGTCGGCATCCGTTTGTGCGGCGACGAATTCCATCCGGACGGCCTGTCCCACGAGGACATGAAACAGATCGCCAAGTACTACGACGACACCGGCATGCTCGACTTCATCGGCGTTGTCGGCTCGGGGTGCGACACCCACAACACCCTGGCCAACGTTATCCCGAACATGAGTTATCCACCGGAGCCGTTCCTGCACCTGGCGGCCGGCATCAAGGAAGTGGTCAAGGCCCCGGTGCTGCACGCGCAGAACATCAAGGACCCGAACCAGGCCACGCGCATCCTGGAAGGCGGCTACGTGGACATGGTCGGCATGACCCGCGCCCACATCGCCGACCCGCACCTGATCGCCAAGATCAAGATGGGCCAGATCGACCAGATCAAACAGTGCGTCGGCGCCAACTACTGCATCGACCGCCAGTACCAGGGCCTGGATGTGCTGTGCATCCAGAACGCCGCCACTTCCCGTGAATACATGGGCGTGCCGCACATCATCGAGAAATCCACCGGGCCAAAACGCAAAGTCGTGGTGGTGGGTGCCGGCCCGGCCGGGATGGAAGCGGCGCGGGTGGCTGCCGAACGTGGCCACGACGTGACGCTGTTCGAGAAGAAAGAATTTATCGGCGGGCAAATCACCACTGCATCGAAAGCCCCGCAGCGTGACCAGATTGCCGGGATCACCCGCTGGTTCCAGCTGGAACTGGCGCGCCTGAACGTCGACCTGCGCCTGGGCGTGGCGGCGGACGCGGCGACCATCCTTGACCTGCGCCCGGACGTGGTGGTGCTGGCGGTGGGCGGTCATCCGTTCCTGGAGCAAAACGAACACTGGGGCGCGGCTGAAGGCCTGGTGGTCAGCAGCTGGGACGTGCTCGACGGCAAGGTGGCGCCGGGCAAGAACGTGCTGGTGTACGACACCATCTGCGAGTTCACCGGCATGTCGGTGGCCGACTTCCTCGCGGACAAGGGCAGCCAGGTCGAGATCGTCACCGACGACATCAAGCCGGGCGTGGCCGTGGGCGGTACGTCGTTCCCGACGTACTACCGCAGCATGTACCCCAAGGAAGTGATCATGACCGGCGACATGATGCTGGAAAAGGTCTACCGCGAAGGCGACAAGCTGGTGGCGGTGCTGGAGAACGAATACACCGGGGCCAGGGAAGAGCGGGTGGTGGACCAGGTGGTGGTCGAGAACGGCGTGCGTCCGGACGAAGAGCTCTACTACGGGCTCAAGGCAGGCTCGCGCAACAAGGGCCAGATGGACATCGAGGCCCTGTTCGCGATCAAGCCGCAGCCGTGCCTGAGCGAGCCGGGCGAGGGGTACTTGCTGTTCCGCATTGGTGACTGCGTGGCCCAGCGTAATACCCACGCGGCCATCTATGACGCCCTGCGCCTGTGCAAGGATTTCTGACGAGGTGTACTCGGTCAAATGTGGGAGCGGGCTTGCTCGCGAAAGCGGTGTGTCAGCCACTGGATGCATCGACTGACACGCTGCCTTCGCGAGCAAGCCCGCTCCCACATTTCGGGCCAGTTTCACAGTAGACCTGTGTGGTCTTCGGGAGCTTCACCATGTTGAACACCCTTCTTCCCATCCTGCTCTTCGCCGCCCTGGGCCTTGCCGTCCTCGGCGCGCTGCGCCGGGTGAACATGTGGCGCCGCGGCCGGTCCTCCAAGGTCGACTTGCTCGGCGGCCTGTTGGCCATGCCCAAGCGCTACATGGTCGACCTGCACCATGTGGTCGCCCGCGACAAATACATCGCCAACACCCACGTCGCCACCGCCCTGGGCTTTGTGCTCTCGGCGCTGCTGGCGATCCTGGTGCACGGTTTCGGCCTGCATAACCGCATCCTCGGCTACGCCTTGCTGTTGGCTTCGGTGCTGATGTTTGTCGGCGCCACCTTCGTCTACCTGCGCCGTCGCAACCCGCCTGCACGCCTGTCGAAAGGCCCGTGGATGCGCCTGCCGAAAAGCCTGATGGCGTTCTCGGTGAGCTTCTTCCTGGTGACCTTGCCGGTGGCCGGGATTCTGCCGGCGGACTTCGGCGGCTGGCTGCTCGCCGCGCTGCTGAGCCTGGGCGTGCTGTGGGGCGTGTCGGAAATGTTCTTCGGCATGACCTGGGGCGGCCCGATGAAACACGCCTTCGCCGGTGCCCTGCACCTGGCCTGGCACCGCCGCGCCGAACGCTTCGGCGGCGGCCGTTCCACCGGGTTGAAACCCCTGGACCTCGCCGATAAAAGCGCGCCCCTGGGCGTGGAAAAACCGGTGGATTTCACCTGGAACCAACTGCTCGGCTTCGACGCCTGCGTGCAGTGCGGCAAGTGCGAAGCCGCGTGCCCGGCGTTCGCCGCCGGCCAGCCACTGAACCCAAAAAAACTTATCCAGGACATGGTCGTCGGCCTGGCCGGTGGCACCGACGCCAAGTTCGCCGGCAGCCCGTATCCGGGCAAAGCCATCGGCGAACACGCCGGCAACCCGCACCAGCCAATCGTCAATGGTCTGGTGGATGCGGAAACCCTGTGGTCCTGCACCACCTGCCGCGCCTGCGTGGAAGAGTGCCCGATGATGATCGAGCACGTGGACGCCATCGTCGACATGCGCCGCCACCTCACCCTGGAAAAAGGCGCGACCCCGAACAAGGGCGCCGAAGTCCTGGAAAACCTGATCGCCACCGACAACCCGGGCGGCTTCGCACCGGGCGGGCGGATGAACTGGGCGGCGGATTTGAACCTGCCCTTGCTCAGCGACAGGAAAACCGTCGAGGTGCTCTTTTGGGTTGGCGACGGCGCGTTCGACATGCGCAACCAGCGCACCCTGCGCTCGTTCGTCAAAGTGCTGAAAGCCGCCAAGGTCGACTTCGCCGTACTGGGCCTTGAGGAGCGCGACAGCGGCGACGTGGCCCGGCGCCTGGGCGATGAAGCCACTTTCCAGCTGCTGGCCGCACGCAATATCCAGACCCTGGCCAAATACAGCTTCAAGCGCATCGTCACCTGCGACCCCCACAGTTTCCACGTGCTGAAAAACGAATACGGCGCCTTCGGCGGCAACTACCTGGTGCAGCACCACAGCACCTACATGGCCGAACTGATCGACGCCGGCGCCCTGAACCTGGGCCAGCACAAAGGCAACAGCGTGACCTATCACGACCCGTGCTACCTGGGCCGCTACAACGGTGAGTACGAAGCACCGCGCCAAGTGCTGAGGGCGCTGGGGATCGAGGTCAAGGAAATGCAGCGCTCCGGTTTCCGCTCGCGCTGCTGCGGCGGCGGTGGCGGGGCGCCGATCACCGATATTCCCGGCAAGCAGCGGATTCCCGACATGCGCATGGAAGACATCCGCGAGACCGGCGCCGAACTGGTGGCCGTGGGTTGTCCACAGTGCACGGCGATGCTGGAAGGCGTGGTCGAACCGCGTCCCTTGATCAAGGACATTGCCGAACTGGTAGCTGACGCGTTGCTTGAAGATGCGGCACCGGCCAAGGCGCCGAAACGCGAACCTGCGGAGGTGCATTGATGAGCGACATTATCCGCCGCGACCCACGGGCCGAATGGATCGCCCGTAACCGCCTGCACCCGCTGCACGCGGCGATGCAGCCGGTGCAACACAGCTGGATGGGGCCCAATGGGGTCATCCGCAAGAACGTGCACGGTGTCGGTTTTATCGGCCCCAACGGCATCAAGCGTATTGACCGCAGCGGCGCCCAGCAGGGCGGCGCGGCCAAGCGTACGGCAGCGGTGGAAGTGCAGTTGCCGCTGCATCAGGTACCGGCGCCCGCTTTCTACATCAACGTGGTGCCGGACATGGTCGGCGGCCGCCTGAGCAGCCACGACCGCGACTTGCTGGGCCTGGCCCGGCAACTGGCCGGCGACGACGGTGCGGTATTGGCCGTGGTGTTCGGCGAACACAAGGAAAACGCCTTCGCCACTGCCGGTGTGGATCGGCTGCTGGTGTTGGACGGGCATGAATTCGACGGTTATTCACCGGAGCAACGGGTTCACGGCCTGCGGGCTGTGGATAACCAGTTCAACCCGCGCCACTGGTTGCTGCCGGACAGCCGCAGCGGCGGTGGTGAATTGGGCCGGCGCTTTGCCGCGAGCCTCAAGGAGCGCCCGGCCACGCGGGTCTGGCAGATCAAGGGCCAGGAATGTATTGGCCGTGCAGGCGCGGGTCAGGAGGATCTTGCCCGCCCACTGCCACGGATGATCCTGGCTGCGGCGGAGTGCGCCGATCCCGTCAGCGAAACCCGTCACGAAGTGCTGCCGGTGGAGTTATCCACAAGCCTGGCCCGCAGCCTTGCGCGTATCGAAGATTTGGGTGCGGTGGCCGTGGACCCGGCGGCGATTCCCATGGCCGAAGCCGAATTTATTTTCTCCGGTGGCAACGGGGTCAAGGACTGGGCGCTGTTCCACCAGACTGCTGCCGCGTTGGGCGCCACCGAAGGTGCTTCGCGGGTGGCGGTGGACGACGGCTTCATGGCGCGCGATCGCCAGGTCGGCGCCAGCGGTACCTGGGTCACCGCGCGGGTTTACGTGGCGGTGGGGATTTCCGGGGCGATCCAGCACCTGCAAGGCATTGGTGCCTGCGACAAGGTGGTGGCGATCAACCTCGACCCGGGCTGCGACATGATCAAGCGTGCCGACCTGTCGGTGATCGGCGAAAGCGCCGCGATACTGCAAGCCTTGATCGTTGCGGTCGAGGCCTACCGCCACGGCGCCAAGCGCGATGCGGCTTAAGGAAATGGCCATGACGACGAATGTAATCAGCCTGGTGTCCATCGGTGCACACCCGACTTCCGGGCGTCCACGCCGGGCCGAGCAAGACGCGCGCGCAGTGGAACTGGGCCTGCAACTGGCAGGGGATAACCTGCAAGTGCTGCACGCCGGCGACATCGGCGAACCCACCCTGCGCGCTTACCTGGGCATGGGCTTGCCGCAGTTGCACGTGCTTGAACAACCGGCCGGGGCAGACGCCTTGCCGGTGCTCGGCGACTATCTGCGGGACGCGGGCGCCCAAGTGGTGCTCACCGGCAGCCAGGCGGAAACCGGCGAAGGCTCGGGCATGTTGCCGTTCTTGCTGGCCGAGCAACTGGGTTGGCCGTTGATTGTCGGCCTGGCCCAGGTGGAATCCATCGAAGGCGGCGTGGCCCATGTGCTGCAGGCCTTGCCTCGCGGCCAACGGCGGCGGCTGAAGGTGCGCCTGCCGTTTATGGCCACGGTGGATAACGCGGCGCCCAAGCCACGGCAAAGCGCCTACGGCCCGGCGCAACGCGGTGAGCTGACGGCCCATGACGTCGAGGTGTTGGAGGATGAGTTATTCACAGGCGCTGTATTGCAGCCGGCCAAGCCTCGGCCCAAGCGCCTCAAGGTGATCAAGGCCAAAAGCGGTGCCGACCGGATGAAGGCTGCAACGGCCAAGGCCAGCGGCGGCGGTGGGCAGGTGCTCAAGGGCGTGAGTCCGGAGGCGGGCGCTGAAGCCATTCTTAAATTGCTTATAGAAGAAGGTGTAGTGCGCTGATCCACTGTGGGAGCGGGCTTGCTCGCGAAGGCGGTGTGTCAGATAACTCATGTACCGACTGATCCGCCGCTTTCGCGAGCAAGCCCGCTCCCACACTGGTTTGCGGCGATTGTGGCTTTACCCACAATCCCTGTTAACCCACCTGTGGATAACCTGTTCGCGGCTGTCCACACCCCATGCAAATCAAGCCCTGCAGCTCGCTGTACGAAAAACAACCAACCTAACTGACGGTTTTTCCTTGGGTTTTTCTGTGGATAAGGAAAATGCCCTGCGCAGACTTGCCCCCAAAGTCTGTTGGTGCTTCTGTGGATAAGATGTTCGCTATCCGCTGTAGGCCATATAAAGCGTGGCTTACAGTGCGTTGATTAAAATGTAACCAATATCGCTATTCCGGCTGGGTTTTGCTTTCAAAGCCGCGATTTTCCTCGGTTTAAGCCGGTTTTCCACAGATGGTCCAAAGTTGCCCCCAAAGTCTGTTGGCGCTTCTGTGGATAAGGTGTTTGCGTTCCTCTGTAGCCCATGCAGGACGTGGCTTTCAGGCTTTAGGTCAAAAAATGATCAATGTGGGATAAAACCGGTACCTTTGAATAAGTCACGGATTTTCTTGGTTTTATTTCGACGGGAAAGCGCAGTTGCCCACAATTGCTGTGGGTGGCTTTGTGGATAAGTTGTTGGGCAATGGCTGGAAGTAAGGCGGGCAGCGGTCTGTCACGGTGTTGGATGAATTTTGTACAGTCACAAACCAGTGTGGGGGCCGGGCAAGCCCGGCTCCCACATTTTGATCGGCGGCGTGTCAGCCGGTTACTCGTGTACGGCGACGCCTTTCAGATACGGCGCTGGCGCCGCCCCCAGGTTGCTCAGCATCCGCTCGCTGTACCAGTCCACAAAGTTCACCACACCAAACTCATAGGTCTTGGAGTACGGGCCTGGCTGATACGCGGTGGAGTTGATGCCGCGCTGGTTCTCTTCGGCCAGGCGACGGTCCTGGTCGTTGGTGGCGTCCCACACTTTGCGCATGCGCTCGACGTCGTAGTCCACACCCTCCACGGCGTCCTTGTGCACGATCCACTTGGTGGTGACCATGGTTTCCTGGGCACTGATCGGCCACACGGTGAACACAATGATGTGGTCGCCCATGCAGTGGTTCCACGAGTGAGGCAGGTGCAGGATGCGCATCGAGCCCAGGTCCGGGTTCTTGATACGGCCCATCAGCTTGTTGCAGCCTTGCTTGCCGTCGAGGGTCATCGACACGGTGCCCTTGAGCAGCGGCATGCGCACGATGCGGTTACGCAGGCCGAAGCTGGCGTGGGCGTAAGGGATCTTTTCGGCATCCCAGGCGGCGGCGGAGGCGGCTACGTGGTCCTTGAAGGCCTGGTCGGCCCGCGGGTCGGTGACGTCGTCCCATTCAAGCAGGGTTTTCAACAGTTCCGGGTGCGACGCGTTGCAGTGGTAGCACTCGCGGTTGTTTTCCAGCACCAGCTTCCAGTTGGCTTTTTCAAACAAGGTGGTCTGGATTGCCACCTTGGTGTTCTCCATGTCGTAGGGTTCCATGTAGTGGCTCAAGGTCGACAGGAAGTCGTCGATGGCCGGCGGGTTCTCCGACAGGCTGATAAAGATGTAGCCACCGGCGGTCTTCACATTCACCGGCTTGAGGCCGTATTGCTTCATGTCGAAGTCGGCGCCCATTTCGGTACCGGCGAACAGCAGGCGGCCGTCCAGTTCATAGGTCCACTGGTGGTAATGGCACACCAGCTTGGCGACCTTGCCCTTGTCGCTGGTGCACAGGCGCGAACCGCGGTGGCGACACACGTTATGGAATGCGTGCACTACACCGTCGGCGCCACGGATCACGATGATCGGGTTCTTGCCCACTTGCAGGGTGATGTAGTTGCCCTTGGCGGGGATCTCGCAGGTCATGCCGGCGATCAACCACTCTTTCTGGAAAATTTCCTGCATGTCGATATCGAACAGCCGTTCATCAGAGTAAAACGGCTGCGGCAGCGAAAAGGTCCGCTCGCGTTCTTGCAGCATTTGCGCAGTGGCCTTGCGTGCGGGTTCCAGCGGATCGCCCAAGCTTAAGGTTGCGGTGACGTCCATCGTGTGTGTCCTCATGGCCATTCTGTGTGGCCGGCGAATAGTGGCTAGGTTTTGCAGCAAGGCGTAAAGAAAGCGTCTTTGTTGGGAGCGAGTGTGGGCCCCACAACGGCCAGAACCTTATCCATGAACGACATGGCCCACTCTGTTCCCGACGCGCAACCCCCGTGGTATGGGGGCTGGTCGCGATAAGTATGTGAATGTCGCAGATAGGTAAATGGGTGATTCGCGCGTTACGCAGAATCGCCACCATAAGGCCGATCACACGGCTATGGAGAACAGCATGTCCAACAGCTTCCTGAACCCGGTAACAACCCAGACCTGGGCCAATGGTCGGCACATCGTCCGTTGCGTCAAAGTCATCCAGGAAACCTGGGACGTGCGCACCTTCTGCTTTATGGCCGACCAGCCGATCCTGTTCTTTTTCAAGCCCGGGCAGTTCGTCACCCTGGAGCTGGAAATCGACGGCCAGCCGATCATGCGTTCGTACACTATTTCCAGTTCGCCGTCGGTGCCTTACAGCTTTTCGGTGACCATCAAGCGCGTGCCGGGCGGCAAGGTGTCCAACTGGTTGCATGACACGCTGCACGAAGGCCAGGAGCTGGCGGTGCACGGGCCGGTGGGGCTGTTCAATGCCATCGACTTCCCGAGCCCGAAAGTGCTGTACCTCAGTGGTGGTGTCGGTATTACCCCGGTGATGTCCATGGCGCGCTGGTTCTACGACACCAACGCCAACGTCGACATGACGTTTATCCACAGCGCCCGCTCGCCGAAGGACATCATTTACCACCGCGAGCTGGAGCATATGGCGTCGCGGATTGATAACTTCAGCCTGCACCTGATTTGCGAGAAACACGGCCTGGGTGAGCCCTGGGCCGGTTATCGCGGTTACCTGAACCACAAGATGCTCGAACTGATGGTGCCGGACTTCCTGGAGCGGGAAGTCTTCTGCTGCGGCCCGACGCCTTACATGAACGCGGTAAAGCGCCTGCTGGAAGCCGCCGGCTTCGACATGGCGCGTTATCACGAAGAATCCTTCGGCGCGACGCCACCGGAAGCCCGGGCCGACGCGGTGGAGCAAGCCGAACAAGCGGCGGATGCGCCGGAAATCGACCTGGCGGACCTGCATCAGGTGGAATTCATTGCCTCTGGCAAGAGCATCCGCGTGGCACCGGGCGAGACCGTTCACGCAGCGGCGGCCAAGCTTGGCCTGCTGATTCCGAAAGCTTGCGGCATGGGGATCTGTGGGACGTGCAAGGTGCTGAAGCTGGGCGGGGAGGTCGAGATGGACCACAACGGCGGGATCACCGAGGAAGACGAAGCCGAGGGTTACATCCTGTCGTGCTGCAGCGTGCCGAAGGGTGATGTGCGCATCGAGTTCTAATGATCGTTCCCACGCTCCGCGTGGGAACGCCTCCTTGGACGCTCCGCGTCCCGTCCCGCTGTGTGACGCGGAGCGTCACGGGCTGCATTCCCACGCAGAGCGTGGGAACGATCAGGCCCTGCGCTGAATCTCGATCAGGCCGTCCGGTCCTGCATAGTTACGGACGTTGGAATACCGCCAGCTCGGCCAAGTCCACACAACCCCGCTTCACAGGAATCGATCGTTCCCACGCTCCGCGTGGGAATGCCTCCTTGGACGCTCTGCGTCCCGCTGTGTGACGCGGAGCGTCACGGGCTGCATTCCCACGCAGAGCGTGGGAACGATCAGGCCCAGCGTTGAATTTCAATCAGGCTATCCTGTCCCGCATAGTTGCGGGCGCTGGAATACCGCCAGTGCTCGGCCAAGTCCACACAACCCCGCTTCACAGGAATCGATCGTTCCCACGCTCCGCGTGGGAATGCCTCCTTGGACGCTCTGCGTCCCGCTGTGT
>NZ_JBIUVK010000006.1:122607-202640 GCF_044742865.1 Pseudomonas sp. NPDC087814
AGAGCGTGGGAACGATCAGGCCCAGCGCTGAATTTCAATCAGGCCATCCTGTCCTGCATAGTTGCGGGCGCTGGAATACCGCCAGTGCTCGGCCAAATCCACATAACCACGCTTCACAGGGTTGTGGTGAATGTAATCAAGCTTTTGGCGCATCACCGCTTCGCTGTACACCAACTCGGCGTGTGACCCCTCTTGCCATAGCTGATAAATCCGGTCCGTTTTATGCGCCCGTTTGCTGAAACGCAAACGCTGCAACACTCGCTCCGCTCCTCGTTTCTGCAGGTCGTCAATGATGGTTCGAGCGGTGAAGGATTTGAACTGGCTGACACATTTACCCAGGTCAGGTGCTTGAGCGACGAAGTGCAGATGGTTTTCGAGAACGACGTAGCCGTAGAGATTGAAATGTTCGTGGGTTTGTTGATATCGCCAGCAACTCAATAGGTGGCCGACAAGGTAGTCGCGGGTAAATAGCGGTGTCCATTCCATGACAGTGCATGTCAGGAAGTGTGGTTTTTCAGGTTCGGTAATGGTGTAGCGGCTTCTGCCCATCAATTCGTCCTTGAACCGTGGTGTGGCCTGGACGCGGAGCGTCCGGGGAGGCGTTCCCACGCAGAGCGTGGGAACGATCAGTTAGAGGTTATTGGGCATAGATATGCACGACGAAGTGCTGGCCGGATGCTGTCAGTTCATAGACCTTGTCAGTGATCCGCAATGTCCTCGTCGGTTCGCTGATGGTGTCACCGATTTTCGCGGATTTTCTGAATTCGTCCCAGTCGATGACGGTGGTGCTGATAGTGCCTTCGCCTAGCAAGTTGTTTCCGTAGCGTTGCGCTTCCATGGTATTGCCCTCTGCTGGATTTCCGTTTCCGGCCGATTATTCGGCTGGCGGTTAGTCCCGAAAGGCGGCCTTTTCCTTCCGGGTTCCAAGAGGCTAGTCAATGAAAACGAAGTTGGTTGCTGTCAGAAATATCAAAAAACAGTCTCGGCCTTTCGCCATTATCTTAGGGGCTGATGCCTACTTCAGGCGCTCATTACTTCCCGAATATCTGCGGCTAATTCTCTTACGCGCTCTTCCTCGGTATCCCACGCACACATGAACCGCGCGCCACCCTTGCCGATGAAGGTGTAGAAGCGCCAGCCCTTGGCCGTCAGCGCGGCAATTGCCGGTTCTGAGAGTTGCAGGAACACGCCGTTGGCCTGTACCGGGAACATCAACTCCACACCCGGAATATCCGCCACCAGGTTGCTGAGCAATTGTGCACAGTGGTTGGCGTGGCGGGCGTGTTTGAGCCAGGCGTCGTTTTCCAGCAGGCCCACCCACGGGGCGGAGAGGAAGCGCATCTTTGAGGCAAGCTGCCCGGCCTGTTTGCAGCGGTAGTCGAAGTCTTCGGCCAGCTTGTGGTTGAAGAACAGGATCGCTTCACCCACGGCCATGCCGTTCTTGGTGCCACCAAAGCACAGCACGTCGACCCCGGCTTTCCAGGTCAGGTCGGCCGGCGAGCAGCCGAGGAATGCGCAGGCGTTGGAGAACCTTGCGCCGTCCATGTGCAGGTTCAGCCCCAGTTCCTTGCAGGTGACGCTGATGGCGCGGATTTCTTCCGGGGTGTAGACGCTGCCGACTTCGGTGGCCTGGGTCAGGGTCACGACGCGGGGTTTCGGGTAGTGAATGTCCTGGCGCTTGAGGGCGATCTCGCGGATCGACTCCGGGGTCAGCTTGCCGTTTTCGGTGCGGGCGGTGAGCAACTTGGAACCGTTGGAGAAAAACTCCGGCGCGCCGCATTCGTCGGTTTCGACGTGGGCGGTTTCCGAGCAGATCACGCTATGGTAGCTCTGGCACAAGGAGGACAGCGCCAGGGAGTTGGCTGCGGTACCGTTGAAGGCGAAGAACACTTCGCAGTCGGTTTCGAACAGTTTGCGGAAACCGTCGGCGGCGCGGTGGGTCCATTCATCATCGCCATAGGCGCGTTGATGGCCCTGGTTGGCGAGTTCCATGGCGGCCCAGGCTTCCGGGCAGATGCCGGAATAGTTGTCGCTGGCGAATTGTTGGCTCTTGTCGGTCATGGCCCAGTCCTGTGGTCGATGTTGGTGCGCACTTTACCCAAGATTGTCGGGCGGGCGCACGCACTGTTAATGCAAAGTCATTGGGGAATTATGCACGGTTCTGAACGCGTTCCTGTAAGCCGCGTCCGCGATGGCGCCCTGGACCTGCTCAAGTGGCTGGCGCTGCTGAGTATGGTGCTGGACCACCTGCGGTATGTCGGTTTGAGCCTGGACGGGCTGTATGTGCCGGGGCGCCTGGCGTTCCCGTGGTTTTGCCTGGCGGTTGCGGCGAATTTGCATCGGGTCAAGGGCGCGCCGGTGACGGGGCAATGGCGCTATCTGAGCTGGTTGCTGCTGTTCAGTGTGATCAGTGAGGTGCCGTACCGGATGTTCATTGACGACGCCGATACGCTGAACGTGCTGCCGACCCTGGCGCTGGGTTTGCTGGTTGCCCGGGGATGGCAGCAGAAGACGGTTATTGATCGAGGATTGGCGTTGATCGCGCTGGTTTTGGCGGGGTTTTTCTCGGCGCAGCTGATGTTCGGTTTCTTTGGCGTACTGCTGCCGTTGGCGATGCTGCTGGTGTTTCGCCGGCCGTGGTACTTCAGCGTGCTGCCGGGTGTGGTGTGCCTGGCTGCCAATCAATGGCAGATCCTGCTCAATAGCGGCACGCTGGTGGCGATGCTGGGATTGGCGACATGCCTGATTGCGCCGCTGGCCGGATTGGTCTTGTTGCGACATGCCGGGCAGGTATCGCCACCGGCCATGCGGCGCTGGGCGTATGCGCTTTATCCGGCGCATTTCCTGCTGCTGCTACTCATTCGAAAGATCATCGCCTAACCCCTTGTAGGAGCGAGCTTGCTCGCGAAAAACGTCAACGATTACGAGGGCTGTCTGGATGCGCGCGGCGCCCTCAGGTTTTTCGCGAGCAAGCTCGCTCCTACAAATGCCGGGGGCCATGTCGTAAACGCACCTTTGCGTGGCGTCCATAGGCATTTGACCTCTCTGCGCCAGCCCTACCATCGCATCAAAGGGCCCCTCCGTCGTGCGGCGGCCCCAACAATACGATTGGCGCACCGCCGCCGCTGGGAGAGACGCGATGTTCAGCAAGCAAGACCAGATCCAGGGTTATGACGATGCACTGCTGGCGGCCATGAATGCCGAGGAGCAGCGCCAGGAAGATCATATCGAGCTGATCGCGTCAGAGAACTACACCAGCAAGCGTGTCATGGAAGCCCAGGGCAGCGGCCTCACCAACAAGTACGCCGAAGGTTACCCGGGCAAGCGTTACTACGGCGGCTGCGAACATGTGGACAAGGTTGAAGTGCTGGCCATCGAGCGCGCCAAGCAACTGTTCGGCGCCGACTACGCCAACGTGCAGCCGCACTCCGGTTCGTCCGCCAACAGTGCGGTGTACCTGGCGCTGTTGAACGCCGGTGACACCATCCTCGGCATGAGCCTGGCCCACGGCGGCCACCTGACCCACGGCGCCAAAGTGTCGTCCTCGGGCAAGCTGTACAACGCGGTGCAATACGGCATCGACACCAACACCGGGCTGATCGACTACGACGAAGTCGAGCGCCTGGCCGTGGAGCACAAGCCGAAGATGATCGTGGCGGGTTTCTCCGCCTACTCCAAGACCCTGGATTTCCCGCGCTTTCGCCAGATCGCCGACAAGGTCGGTGCGCTGCTGTTCGTCGACATGGCCCACGTCGCCGGCCTGGTGGCCGCCGGTCTGTACCCGAACCCGCTGCCCTACGCCGATGTGGTCACCACCACCACCCACAAGACCCTGCGCGGTCCACGTGGCGGGTTGATCCTGGCCAAGTCCAACGAAGAAATTGAAAAGAAACTCAACTCTGCGGTATTCCCGGGCGCCCAGGGCGGCCCGCTGATGCACGTGATCGCCGGCAAGGCGGTGTGCTTCAAGGAAGCCCAGGAACCAGGTTTCAAGGCCTATCAACAGCAAGTGATCGACAACGCCCAGGCCATGGCCGGCGTGTTTATCAAACGCGGCTACGATGTAGTGTCCGGCGGTACCGATAACCACCTGTTCCTGGTCAGCCTGATCCGTCAGGGCCTCACCGGCAAAGAGGCGGACGCCGCCCTCGGTCGCGCCCACATCACCGTCAACAAGAACGCCGTGCCCAACGACCCGCAGTCGCCGTTCGTGACCTCGGGCCTGCGTATCGGCACGCCGGCGGTGACCACTCGCGGCTTCAAAGTGACCCAATGCCTGGAGTTGGCCGGCTGGATCTGCGACATCCTCGACAACCTCGGCGACGCCGATGTGGAGGCCAACGTCGCCAAGCATGTGGCCGCCCTGTGCGCTGATTTCCCGGTTTATCGCTGAGCGCGGTTTTGGAGTAATGACTATGCAACGCTACTCGGGCTTCGGCCTCTTCAAGCACTCACTCAGCCACCACGAAAACTGGCAGAAAATGTGGCGCACGCCCACCCCTAAAAAGGTCTACGACGTGGTCATCGTCGGCGGCGGCGGGCATGGTCTGGCGACGGCTTACTACCTGGCCAAGGAGCACGGCATCACTAACGTGGCCGTGGTCGAGAAAGGCTGGCTGGGCGGCGGTAACACCGCGCGCAACACCACCATCGTGCGGTCCAACTACCTGTGGGACGAGTCGGCGCACCTGTACGAACACGCGATGAAACTCTGGGAAGGTTTGTCCCAGGATTTGAACTACAACGTGATGTTCTCCCAGCGTGGCGTCTACAACCTGTGCCACACCCTGCAGGATATCCGTGACTCCGAGCGTCGCGTCAGCGCCAACCGCCTCAACGGTGTGGACGGCGAACTGCTCAACGCCAAACAAGTGGCCGACGAGATCCCGTACCTCGACTGTTCCAAGAACACTCGCTACCCGGTCATGGGCGCCACCGTGCAACGGCGCGGCGGCGTTGCCCGTCACGATGCCGTGGCCTGGGGCTTTGCCCGCGCCGCTGACGCACTGGGCGTGGACCTGATCCAGCAGACCGAAGTCATCGGTTTCCGCAAGGAAAACGGTGTGTGCATCGGCGTGGAAACCAACAAAGGCTTCATCGGTGCCAAGCGCGTCGGCGTGGTGACCGCCGGTAACTCCGGCCACATGGCATCCCTGGCGGGCTTCCGCCTGCCGATCGAATCCCACCCGCTGCAAGCACTGGTGTCGGAGCCGATCAAACCCATCATCGACAGCGTGATCATGTCCAACGCCGTGCACGGTTACATCAGCCAGTCCGACAAGGGCGACATGGTGATCGGCGCCGGTATCGACGGCTACAACGGCTATGGCCAGCGCGGCTCGTACCCGGTGATCGAGCACACCATCCAGGCCATCGTCGAGATGTTCCCGGTGCTGTCCCGCGTGCGCATGAACCGCCAGTGGGGCGGCATCGTCGACACCACGCCGGATGCCTGCCCGATCATCTCCAAGACCCCGGTCCCGAACATGTTCTTCAACTGCGGTTGGGGCACCGGTGGTTTTAAAGCGACTCCAGGCTCAGGCAACGTATTTGCCGCGAGCCTCGCCAAGGGTGAAATGCACCCGTTGGCTGCACCTTTCTCCATCGACCGTTTCCACAACGGTGCGCTGATCGACGAACACGGCGCTGCGGCCGTCGCCCACTAACAGGAGAAATTCCCTATGTTGCATATCTTCTGTCCTCACTGTGGCGAACTGCGCTCCGAAGAGGAATTCCACGCCTCCGGCCAAGCGCACATCCCGCGCCCACTGGACCCGAACACCTGCACCGACGAGGAGTGGGGCGACTACATGTTCTTTCGCGACAACCCGCGCGGCCTGCACCACGAACTGTGGATTCACGCTGCCGGTTGCCGCCAGTATTTCAACGCGACCCGCGACACCGTGACCTACGAAATTCTTGAAACCTACAAGATAGGCACCAAGCCGCAATTCACCGCCAAGGCTTCTGGAGAGAAGGTATGAGCCAGATCAATCGCCTGTCCAACGGTGGCCGGATCGACCGCAACAAAGCCCTGAGCTTCACCTTCAACGGCCAGAGCTACAAAGGCTTTGAAGGCGACACATTGGCCGCTGCGCTGCTGGCCAACGGCGTCGACATCATCGGTCGCAGCTTCAAGTATTCCCGCCCGCGCGGCATCTTCGCCGCCGGTGCCGAAGAGCCGAACGCGGTGCTGCAGATCGGCGCCACCGAAGCCACGCAAATCCCCAACGTGCGCGCCACGCAACAGGCGCTGTACCAGGGTTTGGTCGCCACCAGCACCAACGGCTGGCCGAGCGTGAACAACGACATGATGGGCATTCTCGGCAAGGTTGGCGGCAAGCTGATGCCGCCGGGTTTCTACTACAAAACCTTCATGTACCCGCAATCGTTCTGGATGACTTACGAGAAGTACATCCGTAAGGCAGCCGGTCTTGGCCGCTCGCCGACCGAGAACGATCCGGACACCTACGACTACATGAACCGTCATTGCGACGTGCTGATTGTGGGCGCGGGCCCTGCCGGCCTGGCGGCTGCGTTGGCCGCCGCCCGCAGTGGCGCCCGGGTGATCATCGCGGACGAGCAGGAAGAATTCGGCGGCTCCCTGCTGGACTCCCGCGAAAGCCTCGATGGCAAGCCTGCGGCCGAGTGGGTTGCCAGTGTGATTGCTGAACTCAAGGCCCTGCCGGACGTGGTGCTGCTGCCTCGCGCCACCGTCAACGGTTACCACGACCATAACTTCCTGACCATTCACGAACGCCTCACCGACCACCTCGGTGACCGTGCACCGATTGGCCAGGTGCGTCAGCGTATCCACCGGGTTCGCGCCAAGCGCGTGGTGTTGGCCACTGGTGCGTGCGAGCGTCCGCTGGTGTACGGCAACAACGACGTACCGGGCAACATGCTGGCGGGAGCGGTCTCCACTTACGTGCGTCGCTACGGCGTGGCACCGGGCAAGAAGCTGGTGCTGTCCACCAACAACGATCACGCCTACCGCGTGGCGCTGGACTGGTTCGACGCCGGCCTCAGCGTTGTCGCCGTAGCCGATGCCCGCCACAATCCACGGGGCGCGCTGGTTGAAGAGGCGCGTGCCAAAGGCATTCGCATCCTCACCGGCAGCGCCGTGATCGAGGCCCGTGGCAGCAAGCACGTCACTGGCGCCCGTGTTGCGGCCATCGATGTCAAAGCTCATAAAGTCACCAGCCCCGGCGAGTGGCTGGAGTGCGACCTGGTCGCCAGCTCCGGCGGCTACAGCCCGGTGGTCCACCTGGCCTCGCACCTGGGCGGCAAGCCGACCTGGCGTGAAGACATCCTCGGTTTTGTACCGGGCGAAGCACCGCAGAAACGCGTGTGCGTCGGTGGCATCAATGGCGTCTACGGCCTCGGCGATTCCCTGGCCGACGGTTTTGAAGGTGGCGTGCGCGCTGCCAGCGAAGCCGGGTTTGCGCCGGTGGAAGGTACGCTGCCCAAAGCCTTGAGCCGTCTGGAAGAACCGACCCTGGCGCTGTTCCAGGTACCTCACGAGAAAGCTACCGCACGGGCGCCGAAGCAATTTGTCGACCTGCAGAATGACGTCACCGCGGCCGCCATCGAACTCGCCACCCGCGAGGGTTTCGAGTCGGTGGAGCACGTCAAGCGCTACACCGCACTGGGCTTCGGCACTGACCAGGGCAAGCTCGGCAACGTCAACGGCCTGGCCATCGCGGCCCGTTCGCTGAACGTGACTATCCCGCAGATGGGCACCACCATGTTCCGCCCCAACTACACGCCGGTGACCTTCGGCGCGGTAGCAGGCCGCCACTGTGGGCACATCTTCGAGCCGGTGCGCTACACCGCGCTGCAAGCCTGGCACGTGAAAAACGGCGCCGAGTTTGAGGACGTCGGCCAGTGGAAACGCCCATGGTATTTCCCGCGCAACGGTGAAGACCTGCACGCCGCGGTGAAGCGCGAATGCCTGGCCGTGCGTGACAGCGTCGGCCTGCTGGACGCGTCCACCCTCGGCAAGATCGACATCCAGGGCCCGGATGCCCGCGAGTTCCTCAACCGCATCTACAGCAACGCCTGGACCAAGCTCGACGTGGGCAAGGCCCGCTACGGCCTGATGTGCAAGGAAGACGGCATGGTCTTCGACGACGGCGTGACTGCCTGCCTCGCCGACAACCACTTCCTGATGACCACCACCACCGGCGGCGCAGCACGCGTACTCCAGTGGCTGGAAATCTACCAGCAGACCGAATGGCCGGACCTCAAGGTGTACTTCACCTCGGTCACCGACCACTGGGCAACCATGACCTTGTCCGGCCCCAACAGCCGCAAACTGCTGAGCGAAGTCACCGACATCGACCTGGACAAGGACGGCTTCCCGTTCATGACCTGGAAAGAAGGCCTGGTTGGCGGCGTGCCGGCGCGGGTGTTTCGGATTTCGTTTACCGGTGAGCTGTCGTACGAAGTCAACGTGCAGGCCGACTACGCCATGGGCGTGCTCGAGAAAATCGTCGAGGCCGGCAAGCAGTACAACCTGACCCCGTACGGCACCGAAACCATGCACGTGCTGCGGGCCGAGAAGGGTTTCATCATCGTTGGCCAGGATACCGACGGCTCGATGACCCCGGACGACCTGAACATGGGCTGGTGTGTAGGCCGCACCAAACCGTTCTCGTGGCTCGGCTGGCGCGGGATGAATCGCGAGGATTGCGTGCGTGAAGACCGCAAGCAGCTTGTCGGACTCAAGCCGATCGACCCGAACGTGTGGCTGCCGGAAGGCGCGCAGTTGGTGTTCGACGCCAAGCAGACGATCCCGATGAAGATGGTCGGCCACGTCACCTCCAGTTATGCCCACAACTCCCTCGGTTATTCGTTTGCCATGGGCGTGGTGAAGGGCGGCTTGAAGCGCATCGGCGAGCGGGTGTTTGCACCGCTGGCGGATGGCAGCGTGATCGAGGCGGAGATTGTTTCTTCGGTGTTCTTTGATCCTAAAGGCGATCGTCAGAACATCTGACACCTGATCGTTCCCACGCTCCGCGTGGGAATGCATCCCGGGGCGCTCTGCGCCCCAAGAGCGGACGCAGAGCGTCCATGGCGGCATTCCCACGCAGAGCGTGGGAACGATCAAATTCAACACAGGTGCTTTATGACAGCAGCCAATGTTTACCAACAACGCCCCACCTCCGGAGCCAAGGCCGAGTCGTCGCTGCACCATGCCGACCTCGCCAGCCTGGTAGGCAAGGGCCGCAAGAATGCCGGCGTGACCGTGCGTGAAAAGAAACTGCTGGGCCACCTGACCATTCGTGGCGATGGCCATGACGCAGCCTTCGCCGCCGGTGTGCACAAAGCCTTGGGTATCGAATTGCCCGGTGCCCTGCAAGTCATCGTCAAGGGTGAGACCAGCCTGCAATGGCTCGGTCCGGATGAGTGGTTGCTGGTAGTGCCAGGCGGTGAGGAATTCGCCGCCGAGCAAAGTTTGCGTGAGGCGCTGGGTGATTTGCATATCCAGGTCGTCAACGTCAGCGGCGGCCAGCAGATTCTCGAACTCAGCGGCCCGAACGTGCGCGATGTGCTGATGAAATCCACCAGCTACGACGTGCACCCCAACAGCTTCCCGGTGGGCAAGGCGGTGGGCACGGTGTTTGCCAAGTCGCAATTGGTGATTCGCCATACTGCTGAAGACACCTGGGAGCTGGTGATTCGTCGCAGCTTCTCGGATTACTGGTGGCTGTGGTTGCAGGATGCGGCGGCTGAGTATGGTTTAAGCGTCCAGGCCTGATCGTTCCCACGCTCCGCGTGGGAATGCATCCCGGGGCGCTCTGCGTCCCAAGAGCGGACGCAGAGCGTCCATTGCGGCGTTCCCACGCAGAGCGTGGGAACGATCAAGGAGTCACGAATAATGAGCCGCGTACCCGATACATGGATTTTGACCGCCGACTGCCCCAGCGTGCTCGGCACGGTGGACGCGGTCACTCGCTACCTGTTCGAGCAGGGCTGCTACGTCACTGAGCACCACTCCTTCGATGACCGGCTCTCGGGCCGGTTCTTCATCCGCGTGGAGTTCCGCCAGCCTGACGGTTTTGACGAACAAGCCTTCCGCGATGGCCTGGCCACCCGTGGCGAAGCGTTCGGCATGATCTTCGAACTGACCGCGCCGAACTACCGGCCGAAAGTGGTGATCATGGTCTCCAAGGCCGATCACTGCCTCAACGATTTGCTCTACCGCCAGCGCATCGGCCAACTGTCGATGGACGTGGTCGCCGTAGTCTCCAACCACCCGGACCTCAAGCCCCTGGCCGACTGGCACCAGATTCCGTATTACCACTTTCCCCTGGACCCCAACGACAAGCCGTCGCAGGAGCGCCAGGTGTGGCAGGTGATCGAAGAGTCCGGCGCCGAGCTGGTGATTCTTGCGCGCTACATGCAAGTGCTGTCGCCGGAGCTGTGCCGCAAGCTTGACGGTAAAGCCATCAACATCCACCACTCCCTGCTGCCCGGTTTCAAGGGCGCCAAGCCGTATCACCAAGCCTACAACAAGGGGGTGAAACTGGTGGGCGCCACTGCGCATTACATCAATAACGATTTGGACGAAGGCCCGATCATCGCCCAGGGCGTGGAGGTGGTGGACCACAGTCACTATCCGGAAGATTTGATTGCCAAGGGACGGGATATCGAAGGCCTGACCCTGGCCCGGGCCGTGGGGTATCACATTGAGCGGCGGGTGTTCTTGAACGCCAATCGGACAGTGGTGCTCTGATGGACGCCTTCGCGAGCAAGCCCGCTCCCACATTCGACCGCATTTCAAAGGTAGGACTCGGTCAACTGTGGGAGCGGGCTTGCTCGCGAAGAGGCCCTTACTAACAACGCAAAAACAGCATCTGTACCCGAGCACTTAAACGCGCTGCCTGCCTGGGCAACGCGGTTCCATAAAAACAACAGCGAGGTGAAAGCATGTCTGGTAATCGTGGTGTCGTGTATCTCGGCAACGGCAAGGTCGAAGTACAGAAAATCGACTATCCCAAAATGCAGGACCCCCGTGGCAGGAAGATTGAGCACGGCGTCATCCTGCGCGTGGTCTCCACCAACATCTGCGGCTCCGACCAACACATGGTGCGCGGCCGCACCACTGCCCAGACCGGCCTGGTCCTGGGCCACGAAATCACCGGCGAAGTGATCGAGAAGGGCAGCGACGTCGAGAACCTGAAAATCGGCGACCTGGTGTCCGTGCCGTTCAACGTGGCGTGCGGTCGTTGCCGTTCCTGCAAAGAGCAACACACCGGCGTGTGCCTGACCGTCAACCCGGCCCGTGCCGGTGGCGCCTACGGCTATGTCGACATGGGCGACTGGACTGGCGGCCAGGCCGAATATGTGCTGGTGCCTTACGCCGACTTCAACCTGTTGAAACTGCCGGACCGCGACAAGGCCATGGAGAAAATCCGCGACCTGACTTGCCTCTCCGACATCCTGCCCACCGGCTACCACGGCGCAGTCACTGCGGGCGTTGGCCCGGGCAGCACGGTCTACATCGCCGGTGCCGGTCCGGTAGGCCTGGCGGCTGCCGCTTCCGCTCGCCTGCTGGGCGCTGCGGTGGTGATCATCGGTGACGTCAACCCGATCCGCCTGGCCCACGCCAAGGCCCAGGGTTTTGAAATTGCCGACCTGTCGAAAGACACCCCGCTGCACGAACAGATCGCTGCGTTGCTGGGCGAGCCGGAAGTGGATTGCGCCGTCGATGCCGTGGGTTTCGAAGCGCGTGGCCATGGTCATGAAGGGGCCAAGGCAGAGGCTCCGGCCACCGTGCTCAACTCGTTGATGGGCGTGGTGCGGGTGGCTGGCAAAATCGGTATTCCGGGCCTGTACGTGACAGAAGACCCGGGTGCCGTGGATGCCGCTGCAAAAATGGGCAGCCTGAGCATTCGTTTCGGCCTGGGCTGGGCCAAGTCCCACAGCTTCCACACCGGGCAAACCCCTGTGATGAAGTACAACCGCCAACTGATGCAGGCGATCATGTGGGACCGTATCAACATTGCCGACATCGTCGGTGTGGAAGTCATCAGCCTGGATGACGCGCCACGCGGTTACGGTGAGTTCGATGCGGGCGTGCCGAAGAAGTTTGTGATTGATCCGCACAAGTTGTTCAGCGCGGCTTAAATCGCGGGCAATTAAAAAGGCGACCTCAGGGTCGCCTTTTTTGCATCTGCGGTTGGGTGGGAGAATCAGCGAATCGCCAAAGCCCCCTGATACACCGTTGGCCCCGTCGGCTGCTTGCTCACCGAGCCACCCTTGGTTTCCGAACTGACCATCAGTGTCACCGGCTTGCTGATCGACTCCTGCTGGCGAGGGTTGATGCCGATAATGCCTTTGCCGTCTTCCGGCAGCAGGCCCAGCGACACTGGCGTGCCGTCAGCCGGAACCGCCCACAGCTCCAGGCTTTGGTCCGGAGCCGGTGCCGTGGCGGCAATCGGCTGCACTTCGAGGTAATCCTTGTGGGCCACGATCTGCGTGGCCGGTTGCTGGGTGGTGTTCACCAGCAGCGCGGCAGCCTTGACGCTGTCCTGGGTGTAGAGGGCGCCGCCGACGCCTGCCACTATCACCAAACAGGCGCCGACGAACAGGCGTGGGCGGTTCCAGAATGAAGGCTTGTGCTCAATCACTTGGGGGTTGATCGCAGTCATTAGGCTCTTCCTGACATGTTTTGTAGTCTTTCATGGACCCAGTTAACGGCGATCGGTTCCTCATCCGTCGTATTGAGCCTCGGATCAGAGTGATGCCAATTGGCCCTGATACAGCACTGGCCCGGTGGGTTGTCCGGTCGGCGAGCCCCCCTCAGGCTCAAGGCTCACTGCCAGGGTCAGCGGCGCCGTCAGCAGCGCCTGGTGTTCTTTGCTCAACTGGATTCGGCCGTTACCCGACACCGGCAACAACCCCAGGGAGATGGGTTTGCCGCCTGCCGGGATTGCCCACAGTTCCAACGCGCGGGCCGGCTCCACGGCCGCCAGGGTCAGCGGTTCCACTTGCAGGTGATCCGCGTAGGCCTGGATCTTCAGCGCCGGCTGCTGATCAGCCGCCACCAGCGTGGCGTTGTACTCCACCCCAAGATCGCGCTGGTACAACACACCCACCAATACCGCGATCACCACCCCGCACGCCGCTACCAGCAAGCGCAGGTTCATCCAGAACGGTTTCTTCGCCGGCATATGCAGCACTTGCGGCTCAATGCGCGCCTTGATCCCTTCCCATACGTGGTCCGGCACCGGCCGTTCAGGCAGCGGCCCGGTGAGGCTGGCGAGGGCATCCTGCCAGTGCCCGAGTTCGACGCGCAGCGCCGCGTCATCCCGCAGCAGCGCTTCAAAGCGCCGGCGGGCGGTGGCAGGCATCAGCCCGATGGCGTAGTCAGCCCCCAGGGCGCGGCGCAGGGCGGTGGTCTGGTAGTTCATGATTCAAGGCACCTGCGCAAGCGCTCCATGCCGCGGCGAATCCAGGATTTGACCGAGCCCAGGGGCGCGGCCAGATGTTCGGCCAATTCCGAGCACGACAAGCCCTGGAAGTAAGCCACGGTGATCGATTGACGCTGCATGCCTTCGAGGCTGTCGAGGCAGCGGTTCAGGGCGAGGGCTTCACGCTCGCTGTCGAGCTGTTCATGGGCGCTGGGGCTTTCGTCGGCCGTGGCGTCCTCCTGGCCTTCGTTCAAGGGTTGTTCGCGGTGTTTGCGCAACTGGTCTATCGCCAGGTTGCGGGTGATATTGACCATCCAGGTCATGGGCGCCGACAGATGGGCCTCATAGCGTGACGCGTTGTACCAGATGCGCACGAAGCTTTCCTGCAACACCTCCTCGGCCAGATCCTTGCGACCCATGAAACGCAAGGCAACACCATGCAAACGCGGGGAAACGCTGCGATAGAGCGTTTCGAACGCCTGGCGATTACCCAGTGAACACTGGGCCAGCAATTGCCGTAGCTGATCTGCATCGTGGGTCGAAATAGGGCTTCTCCAGGCGCTTGCAACAGGGCGATGGGACGGCGCACGGTAAAGAGGGCAGGCTGAGGTTAGTCCAGCTTGGGCATTCATTCCATCTACCTCCGTGCGGCTCGTGGTGGATATACGCAGCGCAAGGCGCATCGGATGCAGAGGTTTTCTGAACTAATCTGCAGGGAGGGAACAATCCTTCGGCGTACCCAGTCAAACTCCTGCTTTTTGCGCTTACTTTCAGAGGTTGTCTTGATGAAGATTTCACGCGGTTTTGCCCTGTCCTGCCTGTTGACCGTGGCGGCCAGCCCGGTATTTGCGGCAGGTTTCAGCCTCGGCGACGTGGCCAATGCCGTGTCCGGTGCACAAGGTGGCGACAAGGCAGCAGCGGCTGCACCCACTTCACAGACCGCTGGTCTGCTGCAGGCACTGACCTCGCAATTGAACGTGACCCCTGAGCAGGCCGTTGGTGGTACCGGCGCAATGCTGGGCCTGGCCAAGAATAAATTGGGCGGCGGTGATTACTCGCAACTGACCAAAAGCGTACCGGGCCTGGACAAGCTCTCCGGCAGCAACTCCCTGGGCAGCCTCGGCGCCCTGAGCGGCATGCTCGGCCAGAGCGGCGGCAGCAAGACCTCGGGCCTGGACGGCGTGTTGGGTAACGTGAAGAACACCAACGACCTGAACACCGCGTTCAGCGCGCTGGGCATGGACAGTGGGATGGTTGGCCAGTTTGCGCCGGTTATCCTGAAATACCTGGGCGGCCAGGGCGCCAGCGAATCGGTGCTGGGCAAACTGGCTTCGGCCTGGGGCACTGGCGGCTAAGGCCGCTCCGCGCGCAGTTGGGCGATGCGCGCATCCTTCTCCCTCCAGAGCTGGTTGACCCAGTTCTGGACGGTCTGGCGAAACGCCGGATCGTTCTCGTAATCCCCCTGCCACAACGCCGGATCCAGCTCTCGGGTACGGATATCCACGATCACCTTCGGCACCGCACCACTGATCAAGTCCCAGAAGCCCGGAATGTTTTCCTGTGGATAAACCACGGTGACGTCGAGCACCGCATCCAGCTGTTCACCCAACGCCGCGAGCACGAACGCCACGCCACCCGCCTTGGGCTTGAGCAGGCGCTCGAAGGGTGAAGCCTGCTGTTTGCGCTTGGCCGGGGTGAACCGCGTGCCTTCCAGGTAATTCACCACGGTGACCGGCTGGCGCTTGAACAACTCGCAGGCCTCTTTGGTGATTTTCAGGTCCTGGCCTGCCAGTTCCGGGTGTTTGGCCAGGAATGCCTTGCTGTAGCGCTTCATGAACGGGTAATCGAGTGCCCACCAGGCCAGGCCCAGGAAGGGTACCCAGATCAGTTCCTTTTTCAGGAAGAACTTGAAGAACGGCGTGCGCCGGTTGAGGGCCTGGATCAGTGCGGGGATGTCGACCCAGGATTGATGGTTGCTGATCACCAGGTAAGAAGTGTCACCCCGCAGGTCGCCGCCGCCGCGAATGTCCCATTGGGTAGGGATGCACAGGGCGAAGATCAGCTTGTCGATCTCGGCCCAGGTTTCGGCGATCCACATGACGGCCCAGGACGCATAGTCACGAAAGCGACCGGGGGCCACCAGCTTGAGCAGGGCAAACACCATCAGCGGCCCGAACAGCACCAGGGTGTTGAGCAACAGCAGCAATGTGACGAAACAGCCGGTGAGCAGGCGGCGCATAAGTAACTCTTGGAATCATTTTTGGCCCGCCATGATAAGCAGCTTGGGCCTGGAGACCAAATCGCAAATAAGCTTACGAATGTTTCACAGCGGGCTGGGTATGCTCTGTGATCTAACTAAGCAGCGAATTTGCAGTCTAGAATTGGCCCACTTATTTCAAGGAAACCTCCTACGTGAAATCCATCCTTGCCCTGCTAACGCTGGTGGCCTTGCCTGTCATGGCCGCTGAGCCGACCCTTTACGGTCGCTACGAATACATCCAACTGCCGGAAATCGGTGAGACCTTCAAGGCCAAGATGGACACCGGCGCGCTGACTGCCTCGCTGTCGGCCCGGGACATCGAGACGTTCACCCGTGATGGCGACGACTGGGTACGCTTCCGCCTCGGCGGCAAGGACGCCACCAACAAGGTGTACGAGCACAAGGTTTCGCGCATCAGCAAAATCAAGAGCCGCGCCGACGAAGATGACGACAAGGACGAAGCCACCGTGGCCAAGCGCCCGGTGATCGACCTGGAAATGTGCCTGGGCAACGTCAAGCGCACTGTCGAGGTCAACCTCACCGACCGCAGCAGCTTCAACTACCCGCTGCTGATCGGCGCCAAGGCCCTGCGTGAATTCGGCGCTGCGGTAAACCCGGCCCGCCGTTACACTGCGGACAAACCGGACTGCTGACGGAACACCATGGCGCATATCCTGATTGTCGAAGACGAAGCGGCTATCGCTGACACGCTGATTTTCGCCCTGCAAGGCGAGGGCTTCACCACCACCTGGTTGAGCCTCGGCCAGGCGGCGCTGGCCCATCAGCGGCAAACCCCGGCGGACCTGGTCATCCTCGACATCGGCCTGCCGGACATCACCGGCTTTGAAACCTGCAAACAACTGCGGCGCTTCAGCGAAGTGCCGGTGATGTTCCTCAGCGCCCGGGACGGCGAGATCGACCGCGTGGTGGGTCTTGAGATCGGCGCTGACGACTATGTAGTCAAGCCGTTCAGCCCGCGGGAAGTGGCAGCGCGGGTACGGGCCATTCTCAAACGCGTGGGCCCCGGTGCTGCTCCGGCGGTGTTCCAGGTGGACCTGGAGCGCATGCAGATCAGTTATCGCGGCCAGCCCCTGAGCCTCACTCGCCATGAATTCCGTCTGCTGCACAGCCTGTTGGAGCAACCCGAGCGCGTGTTCAGCCGCGAGCAACTGCTGGATGCGGTGGGCGTGGCGGCGGACGCAGGCTACGAGCGCAATATCGACAGCCATATCAAAAGCGTGCGCAGCAAATTGCGCGCGGTGGCGCCCGAGGCGGAGCCCATCCAGACCCACCGTGGCCTGGGCTACAGCTACAGCCCGGGCAACAGCTGATGCGCCTGGGGATTCGGTTCTTCCTGGTGTACGCATTGTTTATCGGCCTGACCGGCTACTTCGTACTCAGCACCGTGATGAAGGAAATCCGCCCCGGCGTGCGCCAGTCCACCGAAGAAACCCTGGTGGACACCGCCAACCTGCTGGCGGAAATCCTGCGCGACGATGTGAAGAACGGCACCCTCGGCCAGAGCCACTGGCCCGAACTGCTCAAGGCCTACGGTGAGCGTCAGCCCGGCGCGAATATCTGGGGCCTGCCGAAAAACCAGGTCAACCACCGCATCTACGTCACCGACGCCAAGGGCATCGTGTTGCTGGACTCCACCGGCGAGGCGGTGGGCGAGGACTATTCGAAGTGGAACGATGTGTACCTGACCCTGCGCGGCGAATACGGTGCGCGCTCGACCCGCAGCGAACTGGACGACCCTGCCTCGTCGGTGATGCACGTCGGCGCGCCGATCCGCGATAACGGGCAGATCATCGGTGTGGTCACCGTGGCCAAGCCCAACAGCTCGTTGCAGCCGTATGTGGATCGCACCGAAGACCGGTTGCTGTGGTACGGCGCCGGGCTGGTCGCCCTGGGCTTGCTGTTTGGTGCGCTGTTGTCGTGGTGGTTGAGTGTCGCACTGCGCCGGCTGACGGCGTACGCCCAGGCGGTGAGTGAAGGCCGGCGTGCCGAGTTGCCGCACTATCGCGGTGGTGAACTGGAGCAGTTGTCCACCGCCGTGGAACACATGCGCACCCAGCTGGAAGGCAAGGCGTACGTGGAACGTTATGTGCACACCCTGACCCACGAATTGAAAAGCCCGCTGGCGGCGATTCGTGGTGCGGCGGAGCTGTTGCAGGGCGACATGTCCCGTGACCAGCAGCAGCGTTTCGTGAGCAATATCGACAGTGAAAGTGCGCGCTTGCAGCAGTTGATCGAACGCCTGCTGAACCTGGCGCAGGTGGAGCAGCGCCAGGGCCTTGAGGACCAGGCCAGCCTGTCCTTGGCGGCGCTGGTGGACGAAGTGCTCAGAGCTCAATGTGCGCGCATTGAAGGCGCCGGGTTGCAGGTCGAGCAGGCGATTGACGCGGATCTGCAGGTGTACGGCGAGCCGTTCCTGCTGCGCCAGGCACTGGGTAACCTGCTGGAAAACGCACTGGATTTCACACCGCCCGGTGGCACATTGCGGTTCAGCGCCAAGGCCTTGGATGACGGGATCGAATTCACCCTGTTCAACCAGGCCGACGCCATTCCCGAGTACGCGTTGCCGCGCCTGAGCGAGCGCTTCTATTCCCTGCCGCGCCCGGCCAGCGGGCGCAAGAGCACCGGCCTTGGGCTCAATTTTGTCGAAGAGGTGATGAAGCTGCACGGCGGCTCACTGCAGATCGGCAACGTGCCCGGCGGCGTGCAGGTAAAACTGCATCTCCACACAGTCTCCACATTCCCTTCATAAATCCCCCTTAAGCGCCCGCCAGACTCTCCCCCATCAAAACAGGGAGAGCTTCATGAACCGCAATCTGCTTTTCAAATTGGGCGCCATCGCGCTGCTGATCGTGCTGTTGTTGATTCCGTTGCTGATGATCCACGGGGTGATTACCGACCGTCAGCAACTGCGCGACGACGTCTTGCAGGATATCGCCCGCAGTTCCAGCTACAGCCAGCGCCTCAATGGCCCGGTGCTGGTGGTGCCTTATCGCAAGACCGTCCGGGAGTGGAAGCTCAATGAAAAGCTCAACGAACGCTACGAAGAAACCCGCGAGGTGCGTGGTCATCTGTATTTCCTGCCGGAGCAATTTGCCCTCGACGGGCAGGTGCAAACCGAAGTGCGGGCCCGGGGCATTTACCAGGCACGGTTGTTCCGCGCCGACAGCCGTATCAGTGGGCGGTTTGTGTTGCCGGAGCAGTGGGGCATCACGGAAAACTTTGCCGATTACCGCTTTGACCCGGCGTATCTGGCAGTGGGTATCAGCGACATTCGCGGCATCGAAAATGCGTTGAAGCTGGAGCTGGGCAGCCAGCAACTGGCGTTTTCCCCGGGCACTCAAGTGGCTTGGCTGGGGGAGGGTGTGCACGTGATGCTGCCCGAGCAGGACAGCCACAATCCGTCACCTTTTGACTTCGCCTTTGACCTGCGCCTGCAAGGAACCGAGCAGTTGCAAGTGGTGCCGGTGGGCAAGACCAGCCAGGTCAAGCTCGCGTCCAACTGGCCGCACCCCAGCTTTATCGGCAACTTCCTGCCGACCCAGCGCGAGGTCACCGCCCAAGGCTTCAGCGCCAATTGGCAGACCACGTTCTTCTCCACCAACCTGGAAGAAGCACTGCGCGGTTGCCTGGCCGAGCGCGGCTGTGACGACTTCAACAGCCGCAGCTTCGGCGTGAGCTTTATCGACCCGGTGGACCAGTACCTCAAGAGTGACCGGGCGATCAAATATGCGCTGTTGTTTATCGCCCTGACGTTTGCCGGTTTCTTTCTGTTCGAGGTGCTCAAGAGCCTGGCGGTGCACCCGATCCAGTACGCGCTGGTGGGGTTTGCCCTGGCGTTTTTCTACCTGCTGCTGTTGTCGTTGTCCGAGCACATCGGGTTTGGCCCGGCTTACCTGATATCGGCGGCGGCCTGTGTGTTGTTGATCGGGTTTTACGTCTGCCATGTGCTGCGCAGTGTCGCCCATGGCCTGGGGTTTTCAGCAGGGTTGGCGGCGTTGTATGGCTTGCTGTACGGGTTGCTGAGTGCCGAGGATTACGCGTTGTTGATGGGCTCGTTGCTGCTGTTCGGGTTGCTGGGCACGGTGATGGTGCTGACCCGCAAGCTGGATTGGTATGGCGTGGGCAAACGCAAGGAGGTGGGTGATGAGTAGGTCGTTGGGGTTGCGGGAAGATCAGCAAGAGGGCGCGCAGTTAGTGGTGAGGATCAACGCGCTGTTCCCTTTGGCCCGGGAGCTTTTTGTGGCGAGGGAGCTTGCTCCCGCTGGGCTGCGCAGCGGCCCCAAAAATCCTGGGAGCGCTTCGCACTCCAGCGGGAGCAAGCTCCCTCGCCACAGAGGGGTCCTTGCAGCAGGTTAGGCCGGTGGCTGGGTCTGGAGCATCGACGGCCGCTGACTCACCTCGGCATACCACGCCGCCAGCTTCGGATGGCTCGACCGCCACTGCATGTCCGGGTGGCGGAAGTCCAGATAAGCCAGTGCACACGCCACGCTGATCGCGGCCACGTCAAACGGCCCGGCCAGTTCGGCGATGGCGTCCTGTTCGAGCATGTCGAGGGCGCGGCGGATCTTGTCGCGCTGGCCTTCCAGCCACAGGTCCCAATGTTTTTCCTCGGGGCGCATGGCGGTTTCATAACGCACCAGTACGGCGGCATCCATGATGCCGTCGGCGGTCGAGGCCAGGGTCAGGCGCCGCCAGCGGGCCGGGCCGTTCCGGGGGATCAGTGGAGTCCCGGTGTGTTGGTAGTCGAGGTAATCGAGGATCACCCGGCTGTCGTGCAGCGCATTGCCGTCGGCCAGGCGCAGGGCGGGGATCTTGCCCAGCGCGTTGTCCTGGATCACGTCGGCGTCAGGCTTGACAGGCGTCGGCACGCAGGCGTGCAAGGTCACGCGGTCCAGTTGACCGGTCTCGTGCAACAACACCCGTACTTTGCGCACAAACGGCGAGGCAGGGTTGTGGAACAACGTCATGCTGGGGGTGGACATGGGCATTCCTCGGAAAAGGGCAGCGCTAATCTATCTCAACGCTTGAGCAACGCCCAGCTACCTATGGCGGCCGGAATGCCCAGCCCCACCCAGCTCAGCGAATCCCACAAGCCGTCCCCCAGCAATGCCGCAAACAATCCGGCAGCACTCAACAACCCGATGGCCAGCGGAATGCCGAATACCTTCCAGAAACTCGATTGCCTCGGCTTCATGACTTGGCCGCCTTGCGCCGCACCAGCCACAGGTACACGCCACTGCCCAGGACGATGATGGTCAGCACATCCAGCACCGCCCACAGGATCTTCATCGGCATGCCGCCGTAGTCACCGAAGTGCAGCGGCTGGGACATGCCCATGGCGTCCATGTACCACGGCCGTTCGGCGATGGCGGTGACGTGCAGGTTGCTGGCGTCGATCAATACCGGCGTCAGCAGGTGTGAAGTCAGGTGGGTGCTGCCTTTCATGAACACCGCGTAGTGATGCTCGCTGGAGAAACGCGTGCCGGGGAACGCGATAAAGTCCGGCTCCATCCCGGGCGCGGCCTTGGCGGCAATCGTCAGCAGGTCGGTGGCGGGGGCGCGCAGGGTCAGCGGCGGGGCGTTTTTGTAAGGCTCGATCATTGCGCTGAGGCTGTCGGTGCGCCACGCGGCGATGATCAGGTCGGCGCAGGCGCTGATCACGCCGGTCACGCCCACTACCAGCGCCCAGGTCAGGGTGACCACGCCGATCAGGTTGTGCAGGTCGAGCCAGCGCAGGCGCGTGGATTTGTCCTGGCGCACGGTGGCGAATTTCAGCCGGCGCATGAACGGCAGGTACAACACCGTGCCGGAGATGATCGCCAGCACAAACAGAATGCCCATGAACGCCAGCAGCAACTTGCCCGGCAGCCCGGCGAACATATCGACGTGCAGGCGCAGCAGGAACATCGTCAGCCCGCCGTTGGCCGAAGGCGTTTCCACGGCCTCGCCGGTGCGGGCGTCGAGCATGAAGGTGTGGGAGGAATTGGGTTCGGTGCCGGCGGTGGCGGCCATGATCGCGATCACGCCGTTCTTGTCGTCTTCGTCCCAGGCCAGGTATTGCATGGCTTCGCCGGGGCGATGGGCCTGGGCTTTGGCAACAAGCTGTTCGAGGTTCAGCTGTGGGGTATCGGCGGGCATCTGTGCCAGCTCGGGTTCGTTGCCCAGCAGGTGGTCGATCTCGTGGTGAAAGATCAACGGCAGGCCGGTGAGGGCGAGCAGCAGCAGGAATACGGTGCAGACGAGGCTGGTCCAGGTGTGGATGAAGGACCAGCGGCGGATGGTTTTGCTTTTCATTTTCTAGCCTTCAGACACACCGAAGCCGCCCACGGGGGCGGCCCGGTTGTTAACTCAGCCGATTACCACTGGTAGGTGGCACTGGCGACGACGCTGCGTTGGTCGCCGTAGTAGCAGTAGGAAGCATCGCAGGTGGAAATGTAGTCCTTGTCGAACAGGTTGGTGGCATTCAGTTTCACCGAAGCCCCTTTGAGGCTGTTGTCCAGGCGGCCGAGGTCGTAATGCACGGAGGCATCGAACACGGTGTAGGCATTGGCCTTGCCCAGCCAGGTGTTGCCCTGGTCGCCATAGGTATTGCCGGTGTAGCGGGCACCCGCGCCAATGCCGAAACCGTCGAGCACACCGGCGTGCCAGGTGTAGTCGGTCCACAGTGAGGCTTGCTGGTTTGGCATCAGTTGCAGGCGGTTACCTTTGTATTGGCCTTTTTGCACTTCGGATTTGGCCAGGGTGTATGCAGCGATGACCTTAAGGTTCTCGGTCACGTCAGAGACGGCTTCCAATTCCAGGCCCTTGACCTTCACTTCGCCGGTCTGGTTGGTGATCGACTGGCCACCGGCGCCGAAGCTGGTAACCAGCACGTTCTTTTGGGTCAGGTCGTACACCGCGGCGCTCAGCAGGGTATTTGAGCCGGGTGGTTGGTACTTGACCCCCAATTCCCATTGCTTGCCTTCGGTGGGTTTGTACGACTCGGTTGGCGAGACGCTGGCGTTACTCGCTGGCTGGAACGATTCGGCGTAGGAGAGGTACGGAACGAAGCCCGAATCGAACACATAGCTCAGCGCGGCGTTGCCACTGAAGTTCTTGCTGCGGTCGGTATTGGTTGCATCGTTTTTGTTGAAGTAGGTGGTGCCTTGGTGCACCCAGTCTTCACGCCCGCCAAGAGTCAGGCGCCACTTGTCCAGGGCCATCTGGTCCTGGGCGTAAAGGCCAGTCTGGATGGTTTTCTGGTTGTAGTCGTAATAAGCGGTGGAGCGCGCCGGACGCACCACCGGCTTGGTGTTGACGGGGTTGTAGAGGTTGACTGTGCCGCCGTCACCGAAGATCGACAGGTACGAGGTGTCGGTGCGCTGGTGATCCAGGCCGAGCAACAGCGTGTGGGTGATATCACCGGTGGCGAAGTCAGCCTGGAAATTGTTGTCGACGGCGAACTGGCCGATGTTTTCGTCGACGTTGGTCGACCCGCGGCTGGTATTGCCCTCGGCATCAATGGTCGAGTAACCGTAGGAACCCACGGTCAGTTGCTGGAAAGCCAGCTCCGACTTGGTGTAACGCAGGTTCTGCTTGAACTGCCAGGTATCGTTGAAGCGATGCTCGAAGGCGTAGCCCAGCGCGTAGTAGGTGCGGTCGTAGTACTCGTAGTCCGGGTCGCCAAGGTTCTTGTGATGAGAGATGTCCCCCAGCGGCGATTTGATCTTGGTGCCGACAATGGGCAGGAACTGACTGGTGGCGCCGGTATCGTCGCGGGTGAACTGCGACAGGAACGTCAGCTTGGTGTCGGTATCAATATTCCAGGTCAGGCTGGGGGCGATGTTGTAGCGCTTGTTGTCGATGTGATCGACCTGGGTGCCGGCGTCGCGCACCACACCGCTGAGGCCGTAGAGAAACTGGCCTTCATCATCGATCTTGCCGGTGCTGGCGAAGTTGATCTGGCGGTAGTTGTCGCTGCCGTACTGCACCTGGATGGCATTGCTCGATTCAGCGCTGGGGCGGCGGCTGACCATATCCAGCAGGCCACCCGGTGGCGTCTGGCCGTAGACCGACGAGGCCGGCCCACGCAGCAGCGCAAGGCGGTCGAGGTTCCAGGTTTCGGCTTTCGGGTTGGCATACACGCCGCGTGGCAGCGGCAGGCCGTCGAGGAACTGGGTGGGTTCGAAGCCGCGTACACGCATCCAGTCGTAGCGGGTGTCACTGCCGTAGCTGGCGGACACGATGCCGGGCATGTATTTGACGGCGTCATCCAGGTTCTGGACGTTGCGGTCCTGCATTTGCTGGCGAGTGGCGACGGAGATCGAACGCGGGGCTTCGACCAGTGCGGTATCGGTCTTGGTGCCGGCAGCGGTGCGGGTCGCCAGGTAACCATCAACCGGCCCCCATGCGCTTTCCGCGTCGGCCTGGCCGGTAATGCTGGTCTCCGGCAATGCCACGACCCCATCCGGGATCGCTACCAGGCTGAACGTGCCTGCACTGCTTTGCTCCAGTTGCAGCCCGGTCCCGCGCAACGCTTCACGCAATGCGCCTTGTGCATCGAATTGCCCTTTTACCGGCGCGGAAGTCTTGCCCGCTGCCAACCCCGGGTTCAGCGTCAGCGCCAAACCGGCCTGGCTGGCGATCTGGTTCAGGGTGGTGGCCAGCGACGCTGCCGGCAGATTGTAGGCGCGCACACTGGACGCTTGTTCGGCGGCGAGCAACTGGGTGCTGGCCAGCGGAGCGCTGAGGGCAATGGCCACGGCCAACAGGCTGGGGCGCAACAAGGTGTCTAGTGTGCGGGACATAGGGCGGCTCCTGAATGGAAATATTTCTCAATTGCCTATGTGCCGAGCGAGATGCAAAAAGTGATAGGGCTCGATGAAAATAATTTCTATTAGTGGGTGAGTGCTGTTTTTGAGGGCCTCATCGCAGGCAAGCCAGCTCCCACAGGGGAACGCATTCCACCTGTGGGAGCTGGCTTGCCTGCGATGACAATGGCCTATGCACCACAGGAGCCTACGGCTTGGGCGCCACCGTCACCCACCACGGCGTGTGTTGTTGAATCTGCACCGGCAAGGTCGGCAGCAGCGCGTTCAGTGCCAGGTTGGTGTCGTGCAACGGAAAGCTGCCGGTGATCCGCAGGTCGGCCACCTGTTTATCCACACCCAGGTAACCGGTGCGATAGCGGCTCAGTTCGGCAACCACATCGCCGAGCCGCGCGTTGTCCACCACCAGCATGCCGCGCGTCCAGGCGTCGGTGCCGGGGCTGACGGCAAGCATCGGGCCGAGGCTGTCGCGGCGCATCAGCACTTGCTGGCCTTCCTTGAAGATCTGCTCTTGATGCAGCGCTTCAGGCTGTGCGCCGACGGCAGACTGCAACACGCTGAGGCGGGTGCCATCTTCCTCGCGCTTGACGATAAACCGTGTGCCCAGGGCGCGCAGGCTGCCTTCGCGGGTTTCGACAAAAAACGGGCGGGCGTCGTTGTGGCCGGTTTCGACAAGGATCTCGCCTTCCTGCAATACGATCAGCCGACGTTTCTCGTCAAAGCGCACGTCAATGGCGCTGTGGGTGTTGAGGTTGATCACGGTGCCATCCGCCAGCTTCAGGGTGCGCTGTTCACCGGTGGCGGTGCGCTGGTCTGCCAGCCAATAGTTGAGCGGCACGTAGCGCTGGCCGACGAACAATGCCAGGCCGCACACCAGCACCACACTGGCCAGGCCGCTGCCGAGCTTGCGCACGCGGCGGCGAATGCCTTCGCGCGACTGCAGCAATGCCGCACGGGCCGGGCCCGAGGCCACACTGAAACGCTGATCGAGCATGCCCAACTGGCGCCAGGCGCGGGCGTGTTCTTCGTTGCTGGCCAGCCATTTGGCGAATTCTTCCTGCTCCACGGCACTACCGTCGCCCGAGTCGAGGGACAGTTGCCAGGCAATGGCCGCGTCGAGCACCCGCGCCGACACCGGCTTAGAACTGACCGGGCTCACAGCGGCTCGCCATACAGGGCGATGTAGCACTGGCGGATACCCTGGGCCAGGTATTGCCGCACCCGGGGCACGGAAACCCCCAGGCGCTGGGCGATTTCGGCGTGGCCCATGCCGTCGAGGCGGTTATAGAGGAAGGCCGCGCGGGCCTTGCTCGAGAGTTTGCCCAGCAGGCGGTCGATGGCCTTGAGGTCTTCGAGGATCAGTTGCTGTTCTTCCGGGGACGGGTGCTCACTTTCCGGGATCAGCATCAGTTCGGTAAGGTAAGCCTGTTCCAGCGCGGCGCGGCGGAAATAATCGAACAGCAGGCCCTTGGCGATGGCCACCAGGAACGCCCGCGGCTCGCGGGGTTCACGCAGTTCTTCACGGCCCAGCAGGCGCATGAAGGTGTCCTGGCTGAGGTCTTCGGCGCGGCTGGGGCAGGCCACGTTGCGTCGCAGCCACGCCAACAGCCAGCGGCGATGGTCGCGGTACAACGCGCCAACAAGCTCACTGTGGGGACTTTGGATTGACGACAAGGCGACACCGATCGGAAAGTTTAAACTAACGAGAATTATTCGCGATTGTGGCAGAGGTGTAAGGCGGGTGCAATTGGCGTTGGTCGGGCGGCGGCGTAATGCTATCTATCATGATGATGCCGCTTACTGTGGCGAGGGAGCTTGCTCCCGCTCGGCTGCGCAGCAGTCGTAATCCAGGCAGTGCATTTATTCAGTTGGAAATGGGTTGGCTGATTTGGGGGCGCTTCGCACCCCAGCGGGAGCAAGCTCCCTCGCCACACTTAGAATGAGGGCGCTTGCTTGCGGCGTTTCCATTGGCCGAGGCGCTGTTGTAACGCGTGCGGGCTGTCGATCTGCTGCTGCCGTGCGCGGCTGAACAAGATCAGCATCAGTTCCGCCGTTGCCAACGCATCCGCACTGGCATGGTGACGCTCGCCCACTTGCAGCTTGAAATGCGTGATCCAGTCATCCAGCCCGGCTTCGCGGATGTTGGCGTCGGGGCACAGCAGCGGGGCGATATCGGCCACGTCCAGGAACGGGTGGTTCAAGCGATAGCCCAGGCTGTCCTTGAGTGCCCGGCACAGCATGTGTTGATCGAAGGGCGCATGAAACGCCAGCAGCGGGCTGTCGCCGACAAACTCCATGAAGTCCATCAGCGCTTCTGCCGGGTCACTGCCCGCCGCAATGGCGCTGGGCCCCAGGCCATGGATCAGCACGCTGGGGTTGAGCTTGGTCTCGGCCCGGTGCAGGGTGCGTTCGAACAATTGCGAGAAGTCCACTGCGCCGTCCTCGATCACCACGGCGCCAATGGAAAGCACCTGGTCACGATTGAGGTTCAGGCCGCTGGTTTCCAGGTCCACCACCACCCAGCGCTGGGCCCGCAGCGATCCGTCCCCCAGCTCCCCAGGTGTGGGCAATTGTTCGACGCGCCGTTGTTGCGCCGCATCCAGGCCAGGTTTGGCTTTGCGCAACCAGCCAAACCAGCTCACAGCTGATACCGCAACGTCAGGCTGCCTTGCAGGCGTTGGGCCTGGCGCAGGGATTCGCGCAGGATGCGCCGGTCGAGGTGGTTGAGGCTGTCGGGATCGACGCGGTTGGAGTAGGGCAGGTTCTCGCGGGTTTGCAGTTGGTGTTGTTGCATGCGGGTTTGCTGGATGAAGTGATAGGCCTCTTCATAGGCGGCGCCATCAAGGCGTTCGATGACTTCCCTGGCCACCAGTTGGCGCAAGCGCTCCAGGGTGTTGATGGCGCTGATGCCGTTGGCCAATGCCAGCAGACGGGCACCGTCGACAAATGGCGTGAGGCCTTGCACCTTGAGGTCGAGGGTTGCCTTGTCGGCGCCTTTGCGCGTCAACACAAAATCCCGGAAGCGCCCTACCGGCGGGCGCTGGCGCAACGCGTTCTCGGCCAGCATGCGCTGGAACAAACGGTTGTCTGCCACCTGGTCGAGAATGCCCTGGCGCAGTTGCTCGCACCCTTGCTCATCGCCCCACACCACCCGCAAATCAAAATAGATGCTCGAACCCAGCAGATTCTCCGGCGTCGCCTCACGGATAAACCCGGCAAAGCGCCGCGCCCATTCCGCCCGGGACAGGCACAGCTCCGGGTTACCGGCCATGATATTGCCCTTGCACAGGCTGAAGCCGCACAGCGCCAGGCTCTGGTTGATCTGTTGTGCCAGCGGCAGCAGGCGCCCGCGAATCTCGGCGGCTTCGGCGGCGTCCCGGGCTTCAAACAGGATGCCGTTGTCCTGGTCGGTATACAGCGTCTGCTCGCGGCGGCCCTCGCTGCCGAAACACAGCCAGCTGAATGGCACGCCCGGATCGCCTTTATCGGCCAGGGTCAACTCGATGACACGGCACACCGTGTGATCGTTGAGCAAGGTGATGATGTGGGTGATCTGCGTAGACGACGCGCCGTGGGCGAGCATGCGCTCCACCAACTGGCCGATTTCGCCGCGAATCGCCACCAGGTTTTCGACCCTGGGTGCATTGCGGATGGTGCGCGCCAGGTGCACCAGGTCAACCCGCTGCAGGGAAAACAGGTCACGCTCGGACACCACGCCACACAGGCGCTGATCCTTGACCAGGCACACGTGGGCGATATGCCGCTCGGTCATCGCAATCGCCGCGTCGAACGCGCTGTGGTCCGGCGTGAGGAAAAACGGCGCCTGGGTCATATGGCGCTCGATGCCCTGGTTGAAATCACTGGTGCCGTCGGCCACCACCTGGCGCAGGTCCCGCAGGGTGAAAATCCCCAGGGGCGCCTTGTGTTCATCGACGATCACAATGCTGCCCACCTGCTGCTCGTGCATTTGCGTGACCGCTTCACGCAGCGGCGTCAGCGGGCTGCAGGTGACCGGGTGACGCATGGCCAATTCGCCCAGGCGGGTGTTCAGCGAATATTGGGTGCCGAGGGTTTCCACGGCCTTTTGCTGGACTTGCTGGTTGACCTGGTCCAGCAAGCTGCTCACGCCGCGCAAGGCAAAGTCGCGAAACGCGCTGGAAAGGGCGAACAGCTTGATAAAGGCCGGCTTGTTCAGTTGCAGGCAGAAGGTGTCTTCGGCGGCTTTGTGCTCGGTACGGGTGGCCCGCTCCCCCAGCAGCGCCGCCAGCGGAAAACATTCACCGGTGGTGATTTCAAAGGTGGTTTCTGTCGAGTCCGGCCGCTCGCCGACTACGCGCCCCTGCTTGACGATATAGAAGTGTTCCACCGGCCCGCCCGAGGGCTTGAGGATGCTCTCGCCGGGGCCGTAGAAGCGCAATTGACACTGCTCTACCAGAAATCCCAGGTGGGCGTTTTCCATTTGGTTGAACGGCGGGAAGCGTTGCAGGAATTGCAGGGTGCCGTGGATGTTCTGCAACACAGCGGTTTTCCCCGCTTGTGTGAAAGCATCAGCTTTACTCATACCTATGACCGCAGTTTTTTTGTCGTTATCGTGCCCCATGGTCGACTCCTGCGCTGCGGGTGCCCATTGGACGTAAGTCTAGGTAGCGATTCGCCCTCACTTACTAGGGAAAAACCTTACATGAATATCGTCCAAACCCCGTAGAACGCCCACTAGGCAAACTTTCCGACGAAGTGCACATTGTTCGCCCTTCCGGCGATGTCTGACTTCTGTGCTGGGAGATTGAATAGAACTGCCGAGAAACGTATGTCCGACCACGATATTTTGAGTGATGCCGAGCGCGAGGCCCTGAGTGCAGTTATGCAGGAGCCGGATTTGCCGCCACAACGGGTTTTGATCGTGGATGACGACAAGGACGCGCGCGAACTGTTGGCAGAAATTCTTGGCCTGGACGGCATTCGTTGCATGACCGCCGACAGCGGCGAGGCTGCATGGGACTTGTTGAGTTCCAGCAGCTCCATCGGCTTGCTGATCACCGACCTGCGCATGACGCCGAGCAACGGGCTGCAATTGATTCGCCAGGTGCGCGAATCCACCCGGGCGGCGCTGCCGATCATCATCATGTCGGGTGACGCCGAAGCGCCGGATGTGATTGATGCGATGCATTTGAGCGTGGTGGACTTTTTGCTCAAGCCGATTGATAGCGTGAAGCTGGCGAAAATGGTGAAGCGGGAGTTGGGGATGGCGTCCTAGACGGTGCCATTGGTCTGATTTCGCGAAGAACTGTCAATTCTGACAGTAGGAAAGTATCGAACTTCGCATGTTTACTGATTAGGAGGGGGTGGGTCGCAGGCCTGCACCTAATCAATTTGTGAACAGGAGTTCATCATGAGTACTGAAAAATTCAATATCGATGAGAAAGAACTGCACAAGGCCAAGACTTTAAGCAGTGGTGATGCTCGTATTGAAGTTTCGCGAGATGGCACCTTGAGTCATGTATTTGTGCCTACAGACGTCTTTGGCTATCTCTCCTGGAGCGCTTTGGACGGTGCAGTTGAGAGTGTTCGTATCTACTACGGAAGCGACTTGAAAGCCGGGCCGCATCATCGGAAAGCTCCACTTCTTAATGTCACCTACCGCGATGCCGACGGCCATTCATACCATCAGCCTGTGCTGGGTGACCTCACTGTGCTGGTCGATCGTCCGGAGTCCGGTACTACCTTCAAGCACATCGGGAAACTTACAAACGTAACGTTTGAATCGGACGGAGGAACGGTCACGCTTAATGGGAACTACACCGTTGAGTCCGATTGACATCCCAAACAAAAAAGCCCTGATCGATAGGTCAGGGCTTTTTCGTTTCTAGCGCTTACTCACAGACCATTCTTGGCCTTGAACTCCCGACGCCGACGGTGCAACACCGGCTCGGTATAGCCGTTCGGTTGCTTGGTCCCTTCAATCACCAACTCCACCGCTGCCTGGAACGCGATGTTGCTGTCGAAATCCGGAGCCAGCGGACGGTACAGCGCATCCCCGGCGTTCTGACGGTCCACCACCGGCGCCATGCGCTTGAGGCTTTCCATCACCTGGGCTTCATTGACGATGCCGTGGCGCAACCAGTTGGCAATGTGCTGGCTGGAGATACGCAGGGTGGCGCGGTCTTCCATCAGGCCGACGTCGTTGATGTCCGGCACTTTCGAGCAACCCACGCCCTGGTCGATCCAGCGCACCACGTAACCGAGGATGCCTTGGGCGTTGTTGTCCAGCTCGTTGCGGATTTCTTCCTCGGACCAATCGGTATTCTGGGCCAGGGGAATGGTCAGGATATCGTCTACCGAAGCACGTTCGCGCTTTGCCAGTTCGGCCTGGCGGGCGAACACGTCAACCTTGTGGTAGTGCAGCGCATGCAGCGCAGCCGCCGTCGGCGAAGGAACCCACGCCGTGTTGGCGCCGGCCAGCGGGTGAGCAATCTTCTGCTCCAGCATGGCGGCCATCAGGTCGGGCATCGCCCACATGCCTTTACCGATTTGTGCGCGGCCTTGCAGGCCGGTGCTCAAGCCGATGTCCACGTTCCAGTTTTCGTAGGCGCCGATCCACTTCTCAGCCTTCATGGCGGCCTTGCGCACCATCGCGCCGGCTTCCATGGAGGTGTGGATCTCGTCGCCGGTACGGTCGAGGAAGCCGGTGTTGATAAACACCACGCGCTCGCTGGCGGCCTTGATGCAGGCCTTGAGGTTGACCGTGGTACGGCGCTCCTCGTCCATGATCCCGACTTTGAGGGTGTTGCGCGGCAGCTTCAGCACGTCTTCGATGCGACCGAACAGCTCGTTGGTGAACGCAGCTTCTTCGGGGCCGTGCATTTTCGGTTTAACGATGTACACCGAACCGGTGCGGCTGTTCTTGCGGCTGGTGTTGCCGTTAAGGCTGTGGATCGCCGACAGGCTGGTGAGCAGGCCGTCGAGAATGCCTTCCGGCACTTCGTTGCCATCCTTGTCGAGGATCGCGTCGATGGTCATCAAGTGGCCAACGTTACGCACGAACAGCAGCGAACGACCGTGCAGGGTCACTTCCTTGCCGTCGGCACCGGTGTAGACGCGGTCGGCGTTCATGGTGCGGGTAAAGGTCTTGCCACCCTTGGCGACTTCTTCCGACAGGTCGCCCTTCATCAGGCCGAGCCAGTTGCGGTAGATCACCACCTTGTCATCGGCATCGACGGCGGCGACGGAGTCTTCGCAGTCCATGATGGTGGTCAGGGCGGCTTCCATCAGCACGTCTTTCACGCCGGCGGCGTCGGTCTGGCCGACCGGGGTGCTGGCGTCGACCTGGATTTCGAAGTGCAGGCCGTTGTGCTTCAGCAGGATGGCGGTCGGCTTGGCTGCGTCGCCCTGGTAGCCGATCAACTGGGCATCGCTGCGCAGGCCGCTGTTGCTGCCGCCCTTGAGGCTGACCACGAGCTTGCCGTCGACGATCTTGTAGCCGGTGGAATCCACATGGCTGCCGGCAGCCAGTGGTGCGGCTTCGTCGAGGAAGGCGCGGGCGAAGGCGATGACCTTGTCGCCACGCACCTTGTTGTAGCCTTTGCCTTTCTCGGCGCCGTCGGCTTCGCTGATGGCATCGGTGCCATAGAGCGCGTCATACAGTGAGCCCCAGCGCGCATTCGAAGCGTTGAGGGCGAAACGGGCGTTCATCACCGGCACTACCAGCTGCGGGCCGGCCATGTGGGCAATTTCTTCGTCGACGTTTTGGGTCGAGGCCTGGAAATCCGCGGCTTCTGGCAGCAGGTATCCGATATCTTGAAGGAAGGCTTTGTAGGCCACCGCGTCGTGGGCCTGGCCGGCGTGTGCCTGGTGCCAGGTGTCGATCCGCACTTGAAAATCGTCGCGTTTGGCGAGTAGGGCTTTGTTCTTCGGCGCCAGGTCGTGGATGACCTTATCGGCACCGGCCCAGAACTGGTCGGCGGTAATGCCGGTACCAGGAATGGCTTCGTTGTTCACGAAGTCGAACAGGACTTTGGCGACCTGCAGGCCACCGACTTGAACGTGTTCAGTCATTGCTTGCCTCACTCTGCGGAGCTTATGCGCTTTTCAGCTTTTCAATTTACCAATGAAGCCTCTGGCCATGTAAACCGTGAACACGCTGCACCAGTACATGCCGTAGAAGGCGGCTGGGCGGGCTGCGTCGCGGTGCGTGGTTGCCTTGGCAGACATCGACCTAACGTTATGTAGTGCGCGATTGGGCATACTACATGATGAGTTGCGGTTGTGAAAATTAGACTAAATACGTCGTTTAGCGACCCACTTTGGTCGTACGGTCACAGTGGGGTACGGGATGTTCTCAAAAAACTATTGGATTGTTCCATATAAATATAAAAATGGTACACGATTTGTTTTCGTGGCTACCTGAGTCCACCTTGGTAGGTACGAGGGGAACGCCTGGTTCCTACCTGATTTTCATAAGAAGAGGACGACACCATGGACCATCTCGTACTGACTGTCATCGCCCCGGACAAACCCGGTGTGGTCGAACGCATCGCCCAATGCATCGCCGCCCATGGCGGCAACTGGCTGGAAAGCCGCATGGCGCACATGGCCGGGCAGTTTGCCGGGATTTTGCGGGTGAGCGTGCCGGCGGAAAATCGGCTGGACTTGATTGTCGCGCTGGAAGACTTGTCCACCCACGGCATTCGCGTGCTGCTGGGCGAAAGCAGTTCGCTCGCCCCCAGCGAGTCGCAACCCATCGCGATGGAACTGGTCGGTAACGACCGGCCGGGGATTGTTCGCGACATCACCGCGCTGCTCAGCAAGCAGGGCGTCAACCTGGAGCGCTTGATCACCGACGTGCGCCCGGCGCCCATGAGCAGCGACCTGCTGTTCCACGCCGAAGCCTTGCTGGCGGTGCCGTTGACGCTGCCGCTGGAAACCTTGCAGGCGGCGCTGGAAACCCTGGCCGACGACTTGATGGTGGAACTGGAACTACGCAGCGAGGAATAGTTGCCCACAAGGTTATGCATGGAAATCTTGCATGGGCCTGTGGATAACCTGTAGAGACCCGCGTCCGGCCCAGGCGGGCCGTGGCTCTTCGCCGGCTGGCTAAAAAACGAACAGTTTCAAGGGCTTGTGCACAAACGCCGGGGACCAGGCTGTGGATAACCTTGGGGTGAATGCCTGCAAGCCACACCGGCCGTGGCTTGCAGAGGTTTGTACGTTATTTGATCAGTTTTTCCGCACAGTCATCCAGGCGTCGATGCTGTAAACCACCAGGCCGGCCCAGATAAAGCAGAAGGCGATCAGCGTGGCGGGTGCCAGGTGTTCGTTGAACAACAGCACGGCTTCCAGCAGCACCAGGGTGGGCGCCACGTATTGCAGGAAGCCCAGGGCGGTGTAGGGCAAATGCCGTGCGGCGGCGTTGAAACACACCAGCGGGATCAGCGTCACCGGGCCTGCGGCCACCAGCCACCACGCTTCGGAGGTGCTCCAGAATTCCATCTGTGCGCTGTGGGCCGAGGGGTTGAACAGCAACCATGCGATGGCAATCGGCACCAGCATCCAGGTTTCCACCACCAGCCCGGGCAATGCCTTGACCGGCGCCTGCTTGCGGATCAACCCGTAGAAACCAAAGGTCGCCGCCAGGACCAGGGATACCCACGGCAGGCTGCCGACTTGCCATACCTGTTGCGCCACACCTACCGCTGCCAGGCCCACGGCCACCCATTGCAGGCGGCGCAGGCGCTCGCCGAGGATCACCATGCCCAGCAGCACGTTCACCAGCGGGTTGATGTAGTAACCCAGGCTGGCCTCCAGCATGCGGCCACTGTTCACCGACCACACGTAGGTCAGCCAGTTGGCTGCGATCAAGGTGCCGCTCAGGGCCAGGATCGCCAGGCGCCTGGGGTTGTCCCGCAGTTCTCGGAGCCAGCCCGGGTGTTTCCAGACTATCAGCAGCAGACTGCCGAACAGCGCCGACCACAGCACGCGGTTGACGATGATTTCTGCGGCGGGAACGCTGGCGATGGCCTTGAAGTAGATCGGGAACAGGCCCCAGATGACGTAGGCGCTCAGGCCCAATATGTACCCGCGACGGGGGTTGGCGGCTTGCATGCAGAATCCTTGCTTAGGCAGCTAACAAAGCCGCGATTGTAAGGATATTTGTCAGCGGATGTGTGTTGAAAGTGTAGGGCCCAAGGTCAGGGCCCAGACGGCAGGGATCAGAACAGCTTCAACGGTTCTTCATTGAGCGCCGACAACTGCTCGCGCAACGCCAGCACCTGGTCGCCCCAGTAACGTTCGCTGCCGAACCACGGGAAGCTGTGGGGGAACGCCGGGTCGTCCCAGCGCCGTGCAAGCCAGGCGCTGTAGTGCATCAGGCGCAGGGCGCGCAGCGGTTCGATCAGGGCCAGTTCGCGCGGGTCGAAGTCGTGGAATTCCTGGTAGCCGTCCATCAATTCCGACAGTTGCCCCAGGCATTCCTGACGATCACCGGCGAGCATCATCCACAGGTCCTGAACGGCGGGGCCCATGCGGCAGTCATCGAGGTCGACGATGTGGAACATCTCGTCGCGGCACATCATGTTGCCGGGGTGGCAATCGCCGTGCATGCGGATGTTCTTGTGGGGCGTGGCCTTGTAGACATCTTCCACCCGCTTGAGCAGGTCGCGGGCCACGGACTCGTAGGCTGGCAGCAGGCTGCGAGGAATGAAGTTGCCTTCCAGCAGGGTGTTCAGGGAATCGTGACCGAAATTCTTCACGCCCAGGGCTTCGCGGTGTTCGAAGGGGCGGGTGGAACCGACCGCATGCAGGCGGCCGAGCAATTGGCCGAGGCGATACAACTGGTCGAGGTTGCCCGGCTCCGGTGCGCGTCCGCCACGGCGCGGGAACAGGGTGAAGCGGAAACCCGCGTGCTCGAACAGGCTTTCACCGTTGTGAATCATCGGCGCCACCACCGGCACTTCGCACTCGGCCAGTTCGAAGGTGAAGCTGTGTTCTTCGAGGATCGCTTCGTTGGTCCAGCGTTGCGGCCGATAGAACTTGGCGATCAAGGGCTCGGAGTCTTCGATGCCGACCTGGTAGACACGGTTTTCGTAGCTGTTGAGCGCGAGGATGCGGGCGTCGCTGAGGAAACCGATGCTTTCGACTGCGTCGAGCACCAGGTCAGGGGTCAGTGTTTCAAACGGGTGTGCCATGCGAACTCCTGCGCGCAGCAGGGCGCCGCGTCCGGCCGGGTATGGTAACGCACCGGGGTCGAGATAGGTGGTGACTGTTAGTCCGCCATCGCGGGCAAGCCCGGCTCCCACAGGAGTAATCGGTCAACTGTGGGAGCCGGGCTTGCCCGCGATGGCGCCTTGTCAGGCGCCGACGATCCCGCCATCATCCCGACGAATCGCCATCACCGAGGACCGTGGCTTGCCATTTGGCAGATGCTCCGGCCAGGTCGACCCACCGGTTTCCCCCGGATGCTGAATCCCCACAAACAGGGTTTTCTGGTCCGGCGAGAAGCTGATCCCGGTCACTTCACAGGCCACCGGCCCCACCATGAACCGCCGAATTTCACCGGTCGACGGGTCGGCACACAGCATCTGGTTATTACCCATCCCGGCAAAGTCGCCGCCGTTGCTGTAGTCGCCATCGGTGAGGATCCACAACCGCCCGACCTTGTCGAAGCCCAGGCCGTCGGGACTGTTGAACATGTTCTGCGGGTTGATGTTGGACGAGCCGCCTTTTGGCGTGCCGGCATGCACGGTCGGGTTGCCGGCCACCACGAACAAATCCCAGCTGAAGTCCGGCGCGCCATGGTCGTTGGCGTTGGCCTTCCAGCGCAGGATCTGCCCGTAGACGTTTTTCTCCCGCGGGTTCGGGCCGCCCACCGGCTGGCCGTCTTCGCCGCGCTTGGCGTTGTTGGTCAGGGTGCAATACACCTGGCCGTCGGTGGGGCTGACCACGATCCATTCCGGGCGGTCCATGCGGGTGGCTTTCACCACGCTGGCGGCCAGGCGCGCGTGGATCAGCACTTCGGCCTGGCTGGCAAAACCGCTGTTGGCGTCGATGCCGTTCTTGCCGTAGGTCAGTTCGACCCATTGGCCCTGGCCCTTGGGATGGTCGGCATTGCCGTCGCCCGCGTCGAAAATCGCCACATACAAGGTGCCGTGGTCCAGCAGGTCCTTGTTGGCCTTGGGATTCTTGTGATTGATCTTGTCGCGGCTGATGAACTTGTAGATGAACTCGCCGCGCTCGTCGTCGCCCATGTACACCACGGCGCGGCCGTCGCGGGTTTCCGCCAGCGCAGCATTTTCATGCTTGAAGCGGCCGAGGGCGGTGCGCTTGACCGGTGTGGATTGCGGGTCGAACGGGTCGATTTCCACTACCCAGCCATGGCGGTTGAGTTCGTTGGGATTCTTGGCCATGTCGAAGCGCGGGTCGTGGGGGTGCCAGTTGATGTCTTTGCTGGCGGCCACCACGCCATAGCGTTTCTGCCCGGCGTCGAAGGTTTGTTGCGGGTTGCTGCTGCCGAAGCAGTCGGTGAAGTTCTCTTCGCAGGTGAGATACGTGCCCCATGGGGTCTTGCCGTTGGCGCAGTTCTGGAAGGTGCCGAGGACTTTTTTGCCGGTTTTGTCGGCGCTGGTTTTCAGCCAGGCATGGCCCGCCGCAGGGCCGCCGAGCCGGATCGGCGAGTTGCCGTGGATGCGCCGGTTGTAGCGCGAGTCCTGGACGAACTGCCAGGTGTCGCCTTTGCGCCGTACTTCGATCACCGACACGCCTTCGCTGGCCAACGCCTTGCGCACGTCTTCGGCCGATTGCGGCGCGCCGCCGTGGGCGTAGAGGTAGCGGTAGTTGGTGTATTCGTTGTTGATCGCCATCAGCGCGCGGTTGTCGTCACCGGGGAAGGCGAACAGGCTCATGCCGTCGTTGTTGTCGCCGAACTGCTGTTCCTGGGCCTTGGCCGTGCCGTTGCCGCTGGGGTCGAAGGCCGGCGCGTTCTTGTGCAGCGGCTGGCCCCAGCTGATCAGTACCGAGGCGCTGTAGCCGGGCGGCAGGGTGATGGTGTCGCTGGTGGCCGAGGCGATGCTGGCGAAGCCCAGAAGCGGGCTGTTCGACGCGGCGTTGACCGCCAGGGCGCTGCGGGTCAGCAGGTTGCCGCCGAGGAACATCGCGGCACCGCACAGGGCGCCGGCGCCGATAAAACGCCGGCGGCTGAGGCCGACCATCTGTTCCAGGTCGGTGGCTTGGTTTTCTTCTAATAGGCTCATTTCAGGCTCCCTGCGGGTTTTTGCAGCCACCTTAGGGAGCAGTCGTGACGAAATTGTTGCAGTTTGAAGCGCTACACCGGAGTGCCCAGCAGCACGTTGCTGGGGGAGAACTGCACCTTCACCTGCAGGCCTTCGGCGGCATGGATCTGCGCAAGCGCGTCGGGCCGGGCCAGGGCGCAGAGAACCTGGCCGTTGGGCAAGGTGATCCGCACCTCGCTGGGGCCGTCTTCGGCATCGAGAATGGCGTCGATTTTTCCTTCCAGGCAATTGTGTCCAGGTGTTGCTGCCTGCGTGACGGCCAGTACTTCAAGCCAGCCGGCCTTGATCAGGGCGACGACTTCGGTGCCGATCTCCAGCTCCAGGCGCAAGGTACTGTCGTGGGTGATCTGCGCATCCAGGCGCAGCCCGGCTGCCAGCTCCAGGCGAATCAGGTCATTGCGGCCGTGGCTGTCGATGGCGATCACCCGGCCGTGCAACTGGTTACGTGCGCTGGTGCGCAGCATCAGGCGGCCCAGCAGGTTGAAGTCGCTGGCGTCTTCGGCGGAATCCAGCACCTGGGCTTGCAGTACCTGCAGGCGTTGGTAAAGGCGTAATACCCGCTCACCCTCGGCCGTCAACCTGGCGCCGCCACCGCCCTTGCCGCCGACGCTGCGTTCCACCAGGGGCTTTTGCGCCAGGTTGTTCAGTTCGTCGATGGCGTCCCAGGCCGCCTTGTAGCTCAGCCCCGCGCTCTTTGCGGCGCGGGTGATGGAGCCTTGTTCGGCAATATGTTGCAGCAGTGCAATGCGCTGCGGGCGACGGACGATGTGTTGGCTCAAGAGGGTTGGCAGGGACATGGTTACACGCTTCGATGGAATGGGCTGACGTTGCGGGCAGGGCGCCCGCGAGTCAAGTCATGTGCCGGGCTTGGGCGTCCGTGCCAGGCAATACACATCCACCTGTCGGGCGCCGGCATCCATCAACAGGCGGGCGAGACTGCTGGCGGTAGCGCCGGTAGTCAGTACGTCGTCGATCAGCGCCAAGTGCCGGCCTTTGACTTGCGCTCCGTCGGCCAGGGCGAAGGCCTGGTGCAGGTTGCGCTTGCGGGTCCTGGCGTCCAGGTCTTGCTGCGCCACGGTTTCACGCGGCCGTGACAGCAGGTGCTCATCCCAGGGGATGTTCAAGTCCTCACTCAGCCAGCGGGCGAGCATTGCCGCCTGGTTGAACCCCCGTTCCCGCAGGCGTTTGCGGGCCAGGGGCACGGGCAGCAGGCAGTCGGGGCGAGCCAGCGCGGCATCTTCATAGCGGTGTTGCAGGAATTGTCCCAACAGGTGCGCAAGCAGATGCCCCAGCGGCCAGCGGGCCTGATGCTTGAAACGGCTGATCAGGCTGTCGATGGGGAAGCTGTAGGTCCACGGCGCGACAACCTGCTTGAACGCCGCAGGTTGCTTCAAGCACTGGCCGCACTCCAGGCCAGTCGCCGGCAATGGCAGTGCGCACACCTCGCAATGCTCCATCAGCCAGGGCAGCTCGGTTTCGCAGGCGCTGCAGACAGGATCGGCCGTTCCGCTGCTTTCATCGCAGATTAAACAGGTTTGGTTGCTTTTTAACCAGATGTAAACCTCGTGTTTGTTCTCAAGTTGACAGTGCATGAATCTTCCTTAAATATGCCGAGCATCCGTGTCGTACCTGTGGGTATTACTCCACAGGGCTTGCCAAAGCATAATCAAGGAATCGCCCATGAGCGCCAGCATCACTGCCAACCTGCGTCACGATTGGTCTTTAGCCGAAGTCAAAGCGCTGTTTGTGCAGCCTTTCAACGACCTGTTGTTCCAGGCGCAGACCGTGCACCGCGCGCATTTCGACGCCAACCGCGTCCAGGTTTCCACGCTGCTGTCGATCAAGACCGGCGCTTGCCCGGAAGATTGCAAATATTGTCCGCAGTCGGGCCACTACAACACGGGCCTGGAAAAAGAAAAGCTGATGGAAGTGCAGAAGGTCCTCGAAGAGGCCGCCCGCGCCAAGGCCATCGGTTCGACCCGTTTCTGCATGGGCGCCGCCTGGAAGCATCCGTCAGCCAAAGACATGCCCTACGTGCTGGAGATGGTCAAAGGCGTGAAGGCCATGGGCCTGGAAACCTGCATGACCCTCGGCCGTCTCGATCAGGACCAGACCGAAGCCCTGGCCCAGGCCGGCCTCGATTACTACAACCACAACCTCGACACGTCGCCGGAGTTCTACGGTTCGATCATCACCACCCGCACCTACGGTGAGCGCTTGCAAACCCTGGCGTACGTGCGTGATTCGGGGATGAAGATCTGCTCCGGCGGCATCCTCGGCATGGGCGAGTCCCTGGACGACCGCGCCAACCTGCTGATCCAGTTGGCCAACCTGCCGGAGCATCCGGAATCGGTGCCGATCAACATGCTGGTGAAAGTTGCCGGCACGCCGCTGGAAAACGCCGACGACATCGACCCGTTCGACTTCATCCGCATGCTGGCGGTGGCGCGCATCCTGATGCCGCAGTCCCATGTGCGGCTGTCGGCCGGGCGTGAGGCGATGAACGAGCAGATGCAGGCCCTGGCATTCTTTGCTGGCGCCAACTCGATTTTCTACGGCGACAAGCTGCTGACCACTGCCAACCCGCAGGCGGACAAGGACATGCAACTGTTCTCGCGCCTGGGCATCCTGCCGGAAGCCCGCGAAGAGCACGCCGATGAAGTGCACCAGGCGGCGATCGAGCAGGCGCTGGTGGAGCAGAAGAGCAGCGAGCAGTTCTATAACGCGGCTGTTTGATACGTCCACTTTGGAATGCCATCCAAATGTGGGAGCGGGCTTGCTCGCGAAGGCGGTGTGTCAGCCAATACATAAGCTGACTGATCCACTGCTTTCGCGAGCAAGCCCGCTCCCACATTTTTGACTGCGTTCAACCTGATCTACCGAGGTCTCATGTCTTTCGATCTCGCCGCGCGTCTTGCGGCTCGTCGTGCCGAACACCTGTATCGCCAACGTCCACTGCTGCAGAGCCCGCAAGGCCCTGACGTGGTGGTCGATGGCCAGCCGTTGCTGGCGTTCTGCAACAACGATTACCTGGGCCTGGCCAATCACCCGCAAGTGATTGAAGCCTGGCGCGCGGGCGCGGCTCGCTGGGGCGTGGGTGGCGGCGCTTCGCATCTGGTGATCGGCCACAGCACGCCGCACCATGAACTGGAAGAGGCCCTGGCCGACCTCACCGGGCGCCCGCGGGCGCTGCTGTTCACCACCGGTTACATGGCTAACCTTGGCGCCGTCACCGCGCTGGTGGGGCAGGGCGATACGGTGCTGGAAGACCGCCTTAACCACGCCTCGTTGCTGGACGCTGGTTTGCTCTCGGGTGCGCGCTTCAATCGTTACCTGCACAACGATGCTGAAAGCCTGGCCAAGCGCCTGGAGAAAGCCACCGGCAATACGCTGGTGGTGACCGACGGCGTGTTCAGCATGGACGGTGACCTGGCCGACTTGCCGGCGCTGGCCCGTGAAACCCGGGCCAGGGGCGCATGGTTGATGGTGGATGACGCCCATGGCTTCGGGCCTTTGGGCGCCAACGGTGGCGGGATCGTCGAGCATTTCGGTTTGAGCCAGGAAGACGTTCCGGTGTTGGTGGGCACTCTGGGCAAAGCCTTCGGTACTGCCGGCGCGTTTGTCGCGGGCAGCGAAGAGCTGATCGAAAGCCTGATCCAGTTCGCCCGCCCGTATATCTACACCACCAGCCAACCGCCGGCATTGGCCTGCGCCACGCTGAAAAGCCTGGAACTGCTGCGCACCGAGCATTGGCGGCGGGAGCATCTCAATGGGCTGATCCGCCAGTTCCGTCAGGGCGCCGAGCAGATTGGCCTGGAACTGATGGACAGTTTCACGCCGATCCAGCCGATCATGATTGGCGACAGTGCCCGCGCCGTGCGTTTGTCGCAGATGCTGCGCGAGCGCGGGCTGATGGTGACCGCGATCCGCCCACCGACCGTGCCCGCCGGCAGTGCCCGTCTGCGGGTGACTCTCACGGCAGCCCACAGTGAAGCCCAGGTGCAGCTATTGTTAAGCGCATTGGAAGAGTGTTTCCGCTTGTTAGGCCAGGAGCCCGACCATGCGTGATCGACTGATACTGCTGCCTGGCTGGGGCCTCGGCGTTTCGCCGCTGGAACCGCTGGCGGCGGCGTTGCAGGGGCTGGATGAACACTTGCGGGTGCAGATCGAACCGTTGCCGGACGTGGAGTCGGACGACCTTCAAGAGTGGCTCGATGAGCTGGATTCGACCTTGCCCCAAGACGTCTGGCTGGGTGGTTGGTCCCTCGGCGGCATGCTTGCTGCCGAGTTGGCCGCGCGGCGCGGTGATCATTGTTGCGGTTTGCTCACCTTTGCCAGCAACGCAAGCTTCGTGGCCTGGCCCCGCTGGGACCATGGCATGCACGAAGAGGATTTTATGGCGTTTCTTAACGGTTGCCGCCTTGATCCGGTTGCGACGTTAAAACGCTTCAGTCTGCTTTGCGCCCGGGGTTCCAGCGATCCCCGATCACTTGCTCGGCTATTGCTGGCGGGTGCCCCTAAAACCTCCGCGCAGACCTTGCTCAGTGGTCTGGAGCTGTTGGGCCGATTGGACACCCGTCAGGCGTTGGTCGACTTTCAAGGGCCGCAGTTGCATCTGTTTGCCGGGCTGGACGGGCTGGTTCCGGCTGAAGTGGCCAGTGAGTTGTTCGCCTTGTTGCCTGACGTTGAAATCGGCCTGATTGAACAGGCCGGTCACGCTTTTCTACTGGAGGACCCCCACGGTGTGGCGGGGGCCATCCAGGCTTTTTTGCATGAGTGCGGTGATGACTGATTTGTCCCATGTGCTGCCCGGCGGCTTGCCAGACAAGCGCCAGGTAGCGGCCTCCTTTTCCCGCGCAGCCGCCAGTTACGACAGCGTTGCCGAGTTGCAGCGTGCGGTGGGCAGCGAGCTGCTGCGGCGTTTGCCCGAAGGTCTTTCTCCACAACGCTGGCTGGACCTGGGCTGCGGCACGGGTTATTTCAGTCGTGTGCTGGGCCAGTCATTTGCGGGTAGCCAGGGTTTCGCCCTGGATATCGCCGAGGGCATGCTCAAACACGCCCGGCCGCTGGGCGGTGCACAACATTTCATCGCTGGCGATGCCGAGCGCTTGCCGTTGCAGGACGCCAGTTGCGGGCTGATTTACTCCAGTTTGGCGGTGCAGTGGTGCTCGGATTTTGCCGCAGTGCTCAGCGAAGCGCGGCGCGTATTGCAGCCCGGCGGCGTGCTGGCGTTTGCCAGCCTCTGCGTGGGTACGCTGGATGAGTTGCGCGAAAGCTGGCGCGCAGCGGATGGTATGGTTCATGTGAACCGCTTCCGGCCGTTCAGTGCTTATGAGCAACTGTGCGCAGCCAGTGGTTTGCGGGTGCGCAGCCTGGAGCAGTGTCCCCACGTGTTGCATTACCCCGACGTGCGCAGCCTGACCCACGAACTGAAAGCGTTGGGTGCGCACAATCTGAACCCGGGGCGCCCAGGAGGGTTGACGGGCCGGGCGCGGATTGTTGCACTGGTGCAAGCCTACGAGCAGTTCCGCCAGGCCCAGGGCCTGCCGGCAACTTATCAAGTGGTGTACGCCGTCCTGGAGAAACCTCTATGAATGCCGCTTACTTCATCACGGGGACCGACACCGACGTCGGCAAGACCACCGTCGCTGCCGGCCTGCTGCATGCCGCGCGGCAAGCCGGCAAAAGTACGGCGGCGGGCAAGCCGGTAGCCTCTGGGTGCCAGCTGACGCCCAAGGGCCTGCGCAATTCGGACGCCCTGGCGTTGCTGGCCGAGTGTTCGTTGCCGTTGAGTTATGCCGAGGTCAACCCGGTGGCCTTCGAGCCGGCCATCGCGCCGCATCTGGCGGCCCGTGAAGCCGGCGTGGCGCTGACGGTGCAGTCGTTGTTGAAACCCATGCAGCACGTTCTCGCCAAGCAGGCGGACTTCACCTTGATCGAAGGTGCGGGCGGCTGGCGTGTGCCATTGGCGGACCAGGACAATTTGTCGGACCTGGCCCAGGCGCTGAAGCTGCCGGTGATCCTGGTGGTGGGTGTGCGGCTGGGGTGTATCAGCCACGCGTTGCTGACCGCAGAAGCCATCGCCCGGGACGGGTTGCCGCTGGCGGGCTGGGTGGCCAATATCATCGACCCCAAGACCTCTCGTCTGGAAGAAAACCTCGCGACCCTGGCTGAACGACTCCCCGCGCCATGCCTGGGAAGGGTGCCCAAGCTCAAGCATCCCAGCGCCGAAGCGGTCGCCGCGTACTTGCAACTGGACCTGCTTGACTAGTTTTGCCTATCGCGAAGGCATTATGCCATTAGTGTTTTTGACGGGCGTTTTGCCGGTAGGTCTGCTTCAATAACAGTTCACGATTCTCTTATAGGCAGGTCCACGCCATGGAAATCTCTGGTAGCAGTGCGTTTTACTCGGGACTGAGCGCGATTCAGACCGGGCAGAACCGTGTCGACCAGGCCGCCGGCAAGATTGCCAGCGCCGCCACTTCCCAGCCTTCGGACGCGCAAAATGATCGTTTGCGTTCGGTAGACGCCAATCAGGCGAGCAACTCGGCGAGCAACATGGTCGAGATGGCCCAAGGCAAGTTCCAGGTTGAACTGGGCGCCAAAGTCGCCAAGGCTTCCGACGAAATGCTCGGCACCTTGATCGATACTTACGCATAACCCCCCCTCTTATCGTGCGAGCTGGCTTCTCTGTGGGAGCTGGCTTGCCTGCGATAGCGTCACCTCGATCCTCCTGATACACCGCGGCGCCCGCATCGCAGGCAAGCCAGCGCCCACATTGATCTTCACCGCTCAATAATCTTTTTCCTCCTGAATCGTCATGCGGCATTTCGCTGCAGGCCTTGCCGTGCCTGACGTTGACCTGCGTCATGACAAACGGCGTTTGCGCGACGCTTGACAAGGATTGGTCGTAAACGTATGTTTCAAACAACTGTTTGACCGCCACAACACATCCATGCGGTTGTTCATCCCAGATACATCAGCAGAGGTTTATCGCTATGCCTGACTACAAGGCCCCCTTACGTGATATTCGCTTCGTTCGTGACGAACTGCTTGGCTATGAAGCGCACTATCAGAGCCTGCCGGCTTGCCAGGACGCTACCCCGGACATGGTTGACGCCATTCTCGAAGAAGGCGCCAAGTTCTGTGAGCAGGTACTGGCACCGCTGAACCGCGTGGGTGATATCGAAGGTTGCACCTGGAGCGAGTCAGGCGTTAAGACCCCTACCGGTTTCAAAGAAGCCTACAAACAGTTCGTTGAAGGCGGCTGGCCAAGCCTTGCCCACGACGTGGCGCACGGTGGCCAGGGCCTGCCGGAATCCCTGGGCCTGGCGGTCAGCGAAATGGTCGGCGAGGCCAACTGGTCGTGGGGCATGTACCCGGGCCTGTCCCATGGCGCGATGAACACCATTTCCGAGCACGGCACTCCCGAGCAGCAAGAGGCTTACCTGACCAAACTGGTGTCGGGCGAGTGGACCGGCACCATGTGCCTGACCGAACCGCACTGCGGCACCGACCTGGGCATGCTGCGCACCAAGGCCGAGCCTCAGGCTGATGGTTCCTACAAGGTTTCCGGTACCAAGATCTTCATCTCGGCCGGCGAACACGACATGGCCGACAACATCGTCCACATCGTGCTGGCTCGCCTGCCGGACGCACCGGCTGGCACCAAAGGCATTTCGCTGTTCATCGTTCCCAAGTTCGTACCAAACGCCGACGGTTCGATTGGCGAACGCAACGCGGTGTCCTGTGGTTCCCTGGAACACAAGATGGGTATCCACGGCAACGCCACCTGCGTGATGAACTTCGACGCGGCCACCGGTTTCCTGATCGGCCCGGCGAACAAAGGCCTGAACTGCATGTTCACCTTTATGAACACCGCTCGCCTGGGCACCGCGCTGCAAGGCCTGTCCCACGCTGAAATCGGCTTCCAGGGCGGCCTCAAATACGCTCGCGACCGCCTGCAAATGCGCTCCCTGACTGGCCCGAAAGCGCCGGACAAGGCCGCTGACCCGATCATCGTGCACCCTGACGTGCGCCGCATGCTGCTGACCATGAAAGCCTTCGCCGAAGGCAACCGCGCGATGGTGTACTTCACCGCCAAGCAGGTTGACGTGGTCAAGTACGGCACTGACGACGAAGCCAAGAAACAGGCTGACGCACTGCTGGCCTTCATGACCCCGATCGCCAAGGCGTTCATGACCGAAGTCGGTTTTGAATCCGCCAACCACGGCGTGCAAATCTACGGCGGCCACGGCTTCATCGCCGAGTGGGGCATGGAGCAGAACGTTCGCGACAGCCGCATTTCGATGCTGTACGAAGGCACCACCGGCATTCAGGCCCTCGACCTGCTGGGCCGCAAAGTGCTGATGACCCAGGGCGAAGCGCTGAAGGGCTTCACCAAGATCGTCCACAAGTTCTGCCAGGCCAACGAAGGCAACGAAGCCGTACAGGAATTCGTTGCACCGCTGGCGGCACTGAACAAAGAGTGGGGCGAGTTGACCATGAAGGTCGGCATGGCGGCCATGAAAGACCGCGAAGAAGTCGGTGCCGCTTCGGTGGACTACCTGATGTACTCCGGTTATGCCTGCCTGGCTTACTTCTGGGCCGACATGGCCCGCCTGGCCGCTGAGAAACTGGCTGCCGGCACCAGCGAAGAAGGCTTCTACACCGCCAAGCTGCAGACTGCGCGCTTCTACTTCCAGCGCATCCTGCCGCGTACCCGCACCCACGTTGCAACCATGCTGTCGGGCGCCAACAACCTGATGGACATGAAAGAAGAGAACTTCGACCTGGGCTACTAAGCCTCGGCCATTTCGTTTCAAAAGCCGCCACTCCTTCGGGAGCGGCGGTTTTTTTTGCGCGATAAAAAACCACAGTACCGCACTCAGGGATTGCTCCGAGCGGCCGTTACAGTGATGGCAATGTGATACGCATCACATTGAATGTGCTTAACTGTGATCAGTGAAGGCACTGTGCCATCTTTTTTTGTGGGTCGGAGCTTTACCCTTGTCGCGCGCGTCTGCTGTACGTTTCAGTCATTTTTTACCTTCACTGCTTTTACTGCTGGCGGGGCTCTCGGCTGCGTATGTGAAGGATCTCAATGTGTTCTTCACTTCACTGTTCAATGTGCTGCCGACCCTCGTGCTGCTGCTGGGCGGCTCGTACTGCGCGGTCTACCGGCGCCAGCGAGAGCTGTTCCTGATGATCACGGTGTATGTGGTCTATTTCCTGCTGGATACCCAGACCGATTACTACCGCGATAACGGTCGCGTGCGGGACGACGCGGCCGTGGTCTTCCACCTGTGTTGCCTGTTGTTACCGTTGCTGTTCGGCATCTACGCGGTCTGGCAAGAAAAAACCCACCTGTTTCGCGACTTCGTCGCACGCTGCGCGGTGCTGTTTGCGGTAGGCAGCGTGGCGCTTGCCCTTGAACAAAGTTTCCCCCATGCCTTATTAAGCTGGTTGGCCGAAATTCGCTGGCCCGCCTTGCATGGCCGCTGGATGAGCCTGATCCAGCTGTCCTATCCGATGTTCCTGATTGGTTTTGTGACCCTGGCCGCGCAGTACTGGTATCAACCAAGACCGCTGCACGCCGCGCAGCTGGTAGGGTTGCTGGGGTTGTTCTGGATGTTGCCGCAGACGTTCATCCTGCCGTTCACCCTGAACATCATGTGCAGCCAGGTGATGCTGATGATCGCTGCCGGGGTGGCCCACGAGGCTTATCAAATGGCCTTCCGTGACGAGCTGACCGGGTTGCCGGGCCGCCGCGCGCTCAATGAGCGCATGCAGCGCCTGGGGCGCAATTATGTGCTGGCCATGGGCGACGTCGATCACTTCAAGCGTTTCAACGATACCCATGGCCACGACGTGGGCGACCAGGTACTGCGCCTGGTGGCCAGCAAGTTGTCCAAGGTCAACGGCGGCGGCCGGGCCTACCGCTATGGCGGTGAGGAATTTGCCGTGGTATTCGCCGGCAAGACCCTGGATGAATGCCTGCCGCACCTGGAAGAGATCCGCGAAATCATCGCCAACTACGACATCAAACTGCGTAACCCGGACCGTCCCCACGACGACCAGCAGGGGCGCCAGCGTCGTGTGGGCAATGGCGCTTCCAGCGTGTCGGTGACCGTCAGCATCGGTGTGGCCGAACGCCAGGCCGAGCAGCGCAGCCCTGAAGAAGTGCTCAAATCCGCCGACCAGGCGCTGTACAACGCCAAGGGCGCGGGGCGTAACTGCGTGGTCGCTGCGGGGCAGACCCGCCGCGGCGCGGTCCGCATGGACAGCGCTGCCGGTTGAGTGATGGTGGTGTATTCAGCGGCCCTACAGTGATTGTCCGGTGGGCCGTGCGGCAGTAGGTTGAAGGCATCTGCTGCCGGAGACATTGCCATGCCTGACTATAAAGCTCCCCTGCGCGACATGCGCTTTCTGATCGATCACGTCTTTGACTTCCACGGCCACTACGCCGCGCTGGGTGCAAGCGATGCCAGCCCGGACATGGTCGGCGCGATCCTCGAGGAAGGTGCGAAGTTCTGCGAAAACGTCCTGGCGCCGTTGAACCGCTCCGGCGATGAAGAAGGCTGCCATTTCGACAACGGTGTGGTGACCACGCCCAAGGGCTTCAAGGAAGCCTTCGCGCAGTACGTGGAAGGCGGCTGGCACGGTTTGGCGGCTGACCCGGCCTACGGCGGGCAGGGCTTGCCAATGTCCCTGGGCCTGGTGCTCGCGGAGATGATCTCCTCCAGCAATACGTCCTGGGGCATGTACCCCGGCCTGACCCACGGTGCGATGTCGGCGATCCGTGCCCACGGCACTGAAGAGCAGAAAAACACCTACCTGAGCAAACTCACCGCGGGCCAGTGGACCGGCACCATGTGCCTGACTGAAGCCCATTGCGGCACCGACCTTGGCCTGATCAAGACCCGCGCCGTACCGCAGGCCGACGGCAGTTATGCAGTCACCGGCAGCAAGATTTTCATCTCGGCCGGCGAGCATGACATGAGTGACAACATCATCCACCTGGTGCTGGCCAAGCTGCCGGATGCGCCGGCCGGCACCAAGGGAATCTCGCTGTTTATCGTGCCCAAGTTCCATGCCGACTCGGGCGAGCGCAACACGATGAGTTGCGGCTCCATCGAGCACAAGATGGGCATCAAGGCGTCGGCCACCTGTGTGCTGAACTTCGATGGCGCCCGGGGTTTCCTGATCGGTGAGGCGAACAAGGGCCTCAACTGCATGTTCACCATGATGAACCATGCGCGCCTGGGCACCGGCATGCAGGGCCTTTGCCTGGGGGAAGCGAGCTTCCAGGGTGCGATCAAGTACGCCAACGACCGCTTGCAGATGCGCTCGCTGACCGGCGCCAAGGCACCCGAAAAAGCCGCTGATCCGATCATCGTCCACCCGGATGTGCGGCGCATGTTGCTGACCATGAAAGCCTTCAATGAAGGCAACCGCGCATTGACCTACTTCTCGGCACAATTGCTCGATACCGCACACCTGAGTGGCGACGAGGGGCAACGCCAGGAAGCCGAAGACCTGTTGGCCTTCCTTACGCCGATCTGCAAGGCGTTCATGACCGAAACCGGGCTGGAGGTGACCAACCACGGCATGCAGGTGTTCGGTGGCCATGGCTTCATTCGTGAATGGGGCATGGAGCAACTGGTTCGCGATTGCCGGATTGCGCCGATCTATGAAGGGACCAACGGCATCCAGGCCCTGGATTTGCTCGGGCGCAAGGTGCTCGGCAGCCAGGGCAAGCTGCTGCGCGGCTTTACCAAAATCGTCCACAAGTTTTGCGCGGCCAACGCCGAACATCCGCAACTCAAGGCCCATGTGGCTCAGCTCAACCAGTTGAATCAGCAGTGGGGTGAGCTGACGGTCAAGGTAGGCATGGCAGCCATGAAAAACCCGGATGAAGTCGGCGCTGCAGCCCTGGATTACCTGATGTACAGCGGCTACATCATCCTTGCCTACTTATGGCTGCGCATGGCGCTGGTGGCGCAGGAGCAGTTGGACAGCGGTAGCGGTGATGCCGATTACGCCCGAGGCAAGCTGGCGACCTGCGAGTTCTACTTCAAGCGCCTGCTACCGCGCACGGCCGCGCACCGGGCGGCGGTGGAGGCGGGCAGTGAGTGCCTGATGAGTCTGCCGGCGGAGCTGTTTGCGCTTTAGTGACCGTAAAATACTTGTTGGTCACAAGCAGACCCTATGTGTCACAAAAGTTGTTCGGTTACACTCGGGGTCTGTAAAACCGACCCCACCCGAATAACGTTAAAGTTCTCACGAGGTTTGCCATGGCTGACTACAAAGCGCCGCTGCGCGATATGCGCTTCGTCCTCAACGAAGTTTTCGAGGTCGCCAAACTCTGGGCCCAACTGCCCGCGCTGGCAGAAACCGTCGACGCCGAGACCGTTGAGGCAATCCTCGAAGAAGCCGGCAAAGTCACCTCCAAGACCGTCGCCCCGCTCAGCCGCGGCGGCGACGAAGAAGGCTGCCGCTGGGAGAATGGCGCGGTCTTCACCCCGGCTGGCTTCAAGGACGCCTACAAAACCTACGCTGAAGGCGGTTGGGTAGGTGTTGGCGGCGACCCGGCGTACGGCGGCATGGGCATGCCCAAGGCAGTGTCGGCCCAGGTAGAAGAGATGATCAACTCCTCGGGCCTGGCCTTCGGCCTCTACCCGATGCTGACCTCCGGCGCCTGCGTGTCGATCAACACCCACGCCAGTGAAGAGCTCAAGGCCACTTACCTGCCGAATATGTACTCCGGCGTGTGGGCCGGTTCCATGTGCCTGACCGAACCTCATGCCGGCACTGACCTTGGGATAATTCGGACCAAGGCCGAGCCTCAGGCAGACGGTTCCTACAAGGTCAGCGGCACCAAGATCTTCATCACCGGTGGCGAGCACGACCTCACCGAGAACATCATCCACCTGGTGCTGGCCAAGCTGCCGGACGCACCGGCGGGTCCCAAGGGTATTTCGCTGTTCCTGGTGCCCAAGTTCATGGTCAATGCCGACGGCAGCCTGGGGGCGCGCAATCCGGTGACCTGCGGCTCCATCGAACACAAGATGGGCATCCAGGCGTCTGCGACCTGCGTGATGAACTTCGACGAAGCCGTGGGCTACCTGGTGGGCGAGCCGAACCGTGGCCTGGCCGCGATGTTCACCATGATGAACTACGAGCGCCTGGGTGTGGGCATCCAGGGCCTGGCCTCCGGTGAGCGCTCTTATCAGAACGCTATCGAATATGCGCGCGACCGCCTGCAAAGCCGTTCGCCAACCGGTCCGAAAGCCAAGGACAAGGTCGCTGACCCAATCATCGTCCACCCGGACGTGCGGCGCATGCTGCTGACCATGAAAGCCTCGAACGAAGGTGGCCGTGCGTTCTCCACCTATGTGGCGATGCAGCTCGACACCGCCAAGTTCAGCGAAGACGCCACCGCCCGCAAACGCGCGGACGATCTGGTTGCTCTGCTGACTCCGGTTGCCAAGGCGTTCCTGACCGACCTGGGCCTGGAAACCACCGTGCACGGCCAGCAGATTTTCGGCGGCCACGGCTACATTCGCGAATGGGGCCAGGAGCAACTGGTGCGTGATGTGCGCATCACTCAGATCTACGAAGGCACCAACGGCATTCAGGCCCTGGACCTGGTGGGACGCAAGATCGTCGGCAGCGGTGGAGCGTTCTACAAGCTGTTCGCTGATGAGATCCGCCATTTCACCGCCACTGCCGGCGCCGAACTGGCCGAATTCACCAAACCGCTGAACGCGGCCGTGGATGACCTGGACGAACTGACCGCCTGGCTGCTGGACCGCGCCAAATCCAACCCGAATGAAATCGGCGCGGCATCCGTGGAATACCTGCACGCGTTCGGCTACATGGCTTATGCCTACATGTGGGCCCTGATGGCCAAGGCGGCTCTGGGTAAAGAGGCTCAGGAAGACTTCTACGCGAGCAAGCTGGGCACCGCGCGTTTCTACTTTGCGCGCTTGCTGCCGCGGATCGCGTCCCTCAGCGCCTCGGTAAAAGCCGGTAGCGAATCGCTGTTCTTGCTGGATGAAGCACTGTTCTAAGGGCTTGGAGGGCGTGTAAGCATTCTCTTACATGACGTGCTGCTATTCGTCCTCTATCGCCAAATTGGATCCACGGATAATCTACTTCACATGGACGTCGCGCAGGAAGCGCAAAGCAACAACACGGACACGTAGGATTCTGCCAGGAAGGCGGAGTGAAATGGATGTCAGGGAAACAGTCTGCAAAGCCCCGCTTCGGCGGGGTTTTCTTTTGCCTGCGAAAAAGTCAGGGGGGCGCGTTCATCACGTCTTCCAGCAGCGTGCGCAACAATTCCAGCGTCGCCTGCTGGCGCTGCACATCCCGGCACACCAACCCCACTTTCAACGGCACCCGTGGTTCGCTCAAGGGTTTCCACAGCAACGCCTTGCTGTTGTGTTCATCCTGGGAGCGTCCGGGAAGCACCGTCGCCAGCTTGGTGTGGGGCAGGCTGTCGAGAATCCCCGCCATCGTATTCAACTCGGCCTGCACTTGCGGGCGTCGGCCCAGGTTGGCCAATTGACCTTGCCATATCTGGCGCACCTGAAACTCTTCCCCAAGCAGCAACATGGGTAACTCGGCGGCTTGCTTCAGGGAGACTTTCTTGAATTCCCGCAGCGGGTGATCAGCCGGGATGACCACCTTCAGTTCATCTTCATACAGCAGCACGCCGTGCAGCCCCGGCTGGCGTGGCGGCAGGTAGCTGATGCCGATATCCAGCGAGCCGTTGAGCAGCCGGCGTTCGATTTCCATCCCGGTCAGCTCGTAGATCTGTACGACCAGGTGCGGCTGGGCCTTGCGTACTCGTTCGAGCATCTGCGGCACCAGGCTGGTGTGCACGGTTTGCAGCACGCCGATCGCCAAGGTGCGCAGTGCCTGGCCCTTGAAGTTGCGCAGTGCTTCCACCGCGTGCTGCATACCGTCGAGCAAGGGCAGGGCGTGGTTATACAAAGTGTGGGCGGCGAGGGTCGGCAGCAGGCGCTTGCTGCTGCGTTCGAACAGGCTCACATCAAGGTTTTGCTCGAGCTGGCGAATCTGCTGCGACAACGCTGGCTGGGAGATCGACAGGCGCTCCGCTGCCCGCCCCACATGGCCTTCTTCGTACACCGCGACGAAATAACGCAGTTGCTTGAAATCCATAAGTAATGCTTATCGAAAATGCTGGAAAATCGAAATGGCCGAGTGCCCCCAAGGCGCCTAGTCTAGCGCCTATTCACAGGGCTTACAGGGCCGGAAAGCACGATGAGTAGTGTTTATGTTGACGGTGTTTGCATAGGCAAGGCAAAAAACCTCCGCCATGGGTTTATCGGTAATACCGACCAAGGTGCGATTGCCAAAGGGGTTCATCCATGAACCTGTTCAACCTGCGTCGCCCCGCCCCCAGCCTGGATGATCTGATCCTCGAGGCGAAGACCCCGGCTCTGCGAGACGATCTTTCCAGCGATTGCCTGATGCCCAGCGTGGCCCGCCCGCCCCAGGTGTTTGTACGCGGCCAGGGCTCCTGGCTGTGGGACAGCGAAGACCGCGCCTATCTCGACTTCAGCCAGGGTGGCGGCGCCAACAGCCTGGGCCATAGCCCACAGGCAGTGACCAAGGCGCTGGCCGATCAGGCCCAATCGCTGATCAATCCCGGTAACAGCCTGCACAACCGCGTTCAACTGAACCTCGCCGACCGCCTGTGCCATCGCACCGGCAGCGACCAGGCCTACCTGCTCAACAGCGGCGCCGAAGCCTGCGAAGCGGCCATCAAGCTGGCGCGCAAATGGGGCCAACTGCACCGTGGCGGCGCCTATCGCATCATCACCGCGAGCAACGGTTGCCATGGCCGCAGCTTTGCCGCGATGTCAGCCTCGGCAGCCGCCAGTGAAAACCGTTTTGAGCCCCAGTTGCCGGGATTCAGCCACGTGCCGTTCAACGACCTGCCGGCGCTGCACGCGGCGGTGGATGCGCAAACCGTGGCAATCATGCTGGAACCGATCCAGAACGATGCCGGCGTCATTCCCGCGACCGAGCATTACCTCAAGGGTGTCGAACGCCTGTGCCGTGAGCTGGGAATCCTGTTGATTCTCGATGAAGTGCAAACCGGCACCGGCCGTTGTGGCACGTTGCTCGCCGAACAGCGCTATGGCGTTCGCGCCGACATCATCACCCTGGGCAAGGGCTTGGGGGGCGGTGTGCCGCTGGCGGCGTTGCTGGCACGGGGCAAAGCGTGTTGTTTTGAGCTGGGTGAGCTGGAAGGCACCCACCACGGCAACGCGCTGATGGCTTCCGCCGGTGTGGCGGTGCTTGATACGGTGCTGAACCACGGATTTCTTGAACACGTCTGCGAGGTCGGCACTTACCTGGGTGAAGGGCTTGCCCGCCTGGCGCATCGCTATGACCAGGGTGAACTGCGCGGCCAGGGCCTGATGTGGGGACTGACTCTGTCGGAGGATTCGGCAGATGCGGTGGTAAAGGCCGCGCTCAGTGAAGGCCTGATCCTGAGCGCGCCGCAACCCGATTGCCTGCGCTTCACCCCGGCGCTCACATTGAGCAAAAGCAACGTCGACGAAATGCTCCTGCGTCTGGCCCGTGCCTTCTCCCGGGTGCGCACTGCACAGCTGCAATGCCGCAAGGGCATTGCCGTTTAAGCCCCATATTTCCTGAACCGTCTCGCGGTATACGCGGCGCCTCCAGCCTGATTCTTTTGGCTGGGGGCGTTTTTTTGTCCGCGTAATTTTTGGATTGAAAAGGGTGCTTGAGCATCATTGGGAAAAATGGCCTTTTAGCGGGCGTCGGCAAGGACTGCCGATAGGGCGTGAAGTTATTTATGCCCTATTTCTAATCTATACCACTGAGTGGTATGTTTTTGGGAAGGGATGCCTATGAGGCTCAGGCTGTTCAAAACGCGGAATTTTGCCAACGCAGCCAGCAAGGCTTGGATATGTGATTCGCAATTGAGGGAAGCATTCAGCGAGATGCTTGGCGGCCAAGCCGACAATTTGGGCGGTGGTGTTTGGAAGAAACGTCTGAATCAGAACCGACATCGTTCAATTGTCTTGGCCAAGGGCAGGCATTACTGGGTATATCAATTGCTATACGCCAAGCAGAACCAAAGCAATATCAGTCAAAGCGAGCTGGTTTGGTTTCGGTCGCTGGCTAAGACCTATGAAGGTTTCAGCGAAGCACAGATTCAGCAGATGCTGGATCTCAGGGAGTTTGTGGAGATACATCATGACCAAGAAATATAAAAGTGAGGCGTTTGAGTCCATTCATCAATCCGCCGAAGCGCTTTATGCAATTGGCGCTATTAACAAAACCACCCTTCGTGAGTTCGACGAGGCATGCCTTGCGGATATTCCGGCGCAAATCCCGGCCGAGCAAATCAAACAACTACGCGAGCGCAGCCACGTCAGCCAACCTGTATTTGCCCGTTACTTGAACACCAGCGCCTCCACGGTGAAGCAATGGGAGTCTGGTGAAAAGCGGCCCAGCGGCATGGCGCTCAAGCTGTTGAGCATCGTGCAGAAGCATGGTTTGGAAATCCTGGCCTGAGGATGGCCCCGTGCCAGATCCCACTGAACCCTTACCAACGGCCAAGGTCGATTAGCTTGTACGGCTCACACGAGCCGATTTTCTGGAGCTGAACCCATGGATATCATTCGCATCATCATCGCTATTCTGCTTCCGCCACTGGGTGTGTTCCTGCAAGTGGGTTTCGCTGGCGCGTTCTGGCTGAACATCCTGCTGACCTTGTGCGGTTACATTCCCGGCATCGTGCACGCGGTGTACATCATCGCCAAACGCTAAAAGACCTCAGCCTTTCGCGATCAGCCGTGAGTTGCGCTCATTGCGAAAGGCCAGTTGCTCGATGGTCTGGGTGGCGTGCTCCGCTTCTTCGCGGGCCTGGAGGATCATGCCGTGGTGCTCCGATTTGCTGCACACCGGGTCAGCATTGCTGGCATCCCCGGTCAGCATGAACGCCTGGCAGCGGCACCCACCGAAGTCCTTTTCCTTCTCGTCACATGAACGGCACGGCTCGGGCATCCAGTCGTAGCCGCGAAAGCGGTTGAAGCCAAACGAGTCGTACCAGATGTGTTGCATGCTGTGGTCGCGCACATTGGGAAATTGCACCGGCATCTGTCGGGCTCCGTGGCACGGCAGGGCAGTACCGTCCGGCGTTACTGTCAGAAAGATGCTGCCCCAGCCATTCATGCAGGCTTTCGGGCGTTCCTCGTAGTAATCCGGCGTGACGAATATCAGCTTGCACGGGTGGCCTTCGGCTTCGAGCTTGGCGCGGTATTCGTTGGTGATGCGTTCGGCGCGCACCAGCTGTTCCTGGGTCGGCAACAGGCCGACCCGATTGAGCTGGGCCCAGCCGTAGAACTGGCAGGTGGCAAGCTCGACAAAGTCCGCTTCCAGGGCAATGCACAGCTCAATGATGCGGTCGATCTTGTCGATATTGTGCCGATGGGTGACGAAGTTCAGCACCATCGGGTAGCCATGGGCTTTCACTGCCCGGGCCATTTCGAGTTTTTGTGCGAAGGCTTTTTTCGAGCCGGCCAGCAAGTTGTTCACTTGCTCGTCACTGGCCTGGAAACTGATCTGGATATGGTCCAGGCCGGCCTTCTTGAAGTCGCTGATCTTCTGCTCGGTGAGGCCGATGCCGGAGGTGATCAGGTTGGTATAGAAACCCAGCTTGCGCGCCTCGGCGATCAGTTCGGCGAGGTCCTGGCGCACCAGCGGCTCACCGCCGGAAAACCCCAGTTGCGCAGCGCCCATTTCCCGGGCTTCACGAAATACCTTGATCCACTGTTCCGTGCTCAGTTCCTTGCCCTGCTCGGCAAAATCCAGCGGATTGGAGCAGTACGGGCATTGCAGCGGGCAGCGGTAGGTCAGCTCGGCCAGCAACCAGAGCGGCAGGCCGATTTCCGGCTTGGGTGGCAGGTCAGGCAAGTTCGATCCAGTGCTGAGCACGGGCAACCTCCATGAATTGCTCGATGTCTTCACCGAGCTCGGGCACGCCAGGGAACTGCTTGTCCAACTCGGCGATGATTGCGCTGACATCGCGCTCGCCGTCGATCAAGCCACCGATCAAGGCGGCGCTGTCGTTGAGCTTGATCATGCCTTCCGGGTACAGCAGCACATGGCCTTTTTGCGCCGGTTCGTACTGGAAACGATAGCCCTGGCGCCAGGTCGGTTTTTTGCTGCGATCGAAGCTCATAGGGTGATCCCCTTATGCCATACACGCTGATCGGTCACGCTGTGATACGGCGGGCGTTTCAGTTCATAAGCCATGCTCATTGCATCGAGCATGCTCCAAAGAATGTCCAGTTTGAACTGGAGAATTTCCAGCATGCGCTCCTGGCCTTCGCGGGTGGTGTAGTGCTGCAGGGTGATGGCCAGACCGTGCTCCACATCCCGGCGAGCCTGGCCCAGGCGGGTGCGGAAATACTCGTAGCCGGCGGGGTCGATCCATGGGTAATGCTGGGGCCAGCTGTCGAGGCGCGACTGGTGGATCTGCGGGGCGAACAACTCGGTCAGGGAACTGCTGGCGGCTTCCTGCCAGCTGGCCCGGCGGGCGAAGTTGACGTAGGCGTCTACGGCAAATCGTACGCCCGGCAGTACCAACTCCTGGGAGCGCAGTTGATCCGGGTCGAGGCCGACGGCCTGTCCCAGGCGCAACCAGGCTTCAATGCCGCCGTCTTCGCCGGGAGCGCCGTCGTGATCCAGCAGGCGCTGGATCCACTCACGACGAATCTCCCGGTCCGGGCAGTTGGCCAGGATCGCGGCGTCCTTGAGGGGAATGTTCACCTGGTAATAAAAACGGTTGGCGACCCAGCCCTGGATCTGCTCGCGGGTGGCGCGGCCTTCGTACATCGCCACGTGATACGGGTGATGGATATGGTAGAAGGCGCCCTTGGCGCGCAGGGCCTGTTCGAACTCGGTGGTGGTCAGCGGTGTGTCAGTCATTTGGCTCGCTCCTACAATTCAATGCTCATGCCGTCGTACGCCACTTCCACATTGCGTCGCAGCAGCTCGGCTCGCTCGGGCGAGTCTTCATCCAGGATCGGGTTGGTGTTGTTGATGTGGATAAGCACCTTGCGCTGCTTGGGCAACTGCTCCAGCACTTCCAGCATGCCGCCGGGGCCGTTTTGTGCCAGGTGGCCCATCTCGCGACCGGTGCGGGTGCCGACGCCACGGCGCTGCATTTCGTCGTCGTCCCACATCGTGCCGTCCACCAGCAGGCAATCGCTGCCGGCCATTATTTCCAGCAACGGTGCGTCAACCTTGCCCAGGCCCGGCGCATAGAACAGCTTGCCGCCGGTGCGCAGGTCTTCGACGATCAGGCCGATGTTGTCGCCCGGGTGTGGGTCGAATCGGTGAGGTGAGTAGGGCGGTGCCGCGCTGCGCAGCGGCAATGGTGTGAAGCGCAGGTTGGGGCAGGCGGGGATCGTGAAGCTGGCGTCCAGCTCGATGCGGTTCCAGGCCAGGCCGCCGTTCCAGTGGGTCAGCATGGTGAACAGCGGGAAGCCGGTGCTCAGGTCTTCATGGACCATGTCGGTGCACCACACCTGGTGCGGGCAGCCTTCGCGCAGGCTGAGCAGGCCGGTGGTGTGGTCGATCTGGCTGTCCATCAGGATGATCGCGCTGATGCCGGTATCCCGCAGCGCGCGGCCCGGTTGCATCGGGGCGAAGCCTTGAAGCTGGGCGCGGATATCTGGCGAGGCGTTGCACAGCACCCAGTTCACGCCGTCATCGGAAATCGCGATGGACGACTGGGTACGCGCCTCGGCCCGCAGGCTGCCGTCGCGAAAACCTGCACAGTTCACGCAGTTGCAGTTCCATTGCGGGAAACCACCGCCCGCGGCGGAACCTAGAATCTGGACAAACATGGCCGCTCCATTACACACAACTCAAAAATAAAAACGCCCCGGGCGAGCCGAGGCGTTGCATTGCGATACAAAGCCAATCAGCGGCTGGCAAAGTACATGGTGACTTCAAAGCCGATACGCAGATCAGTGTAAGCAGGTTTGGACCAGGTCATGTTCTTACTCCTACGAAGGGAAGGGACGTTTACTACCAAGTAATACATATAGTCCACCTCCAAGCGGAGATGTTCAGATGTGTGCATGTGAATGTTACGTACTTCTTTTGAAGATAGCGCTGTCCTGCGGGAAAAAGCCTTTTACCGAAGCGGCAATGATCAGCCAGATCGTTGCCAGGAGCCGGCGGCACAAGCGCCATTGGCCACACAGCGCCATCCGCCTGCAGCAGCATTTAGTTGCTGTGCAGATACCATTAAATCCTCACGGGTGCGGGTCTGGATGAAATCTTGCAGCTGCTGGATGTAATCCGACGGGTGGCCTGCCAAGTGCGCGTGCCAGAGCAGTTCAGCGGCTTGGGAAGTGGGTAGGGCGTCGAGGGAAAATTGCCGGGCCAGATCGTTCGGCAGTTCGCTGGCGTTGGTCAGCGCGGGCAGTTGCTTCAGGAACGCCTGCAGGTGATCAAGTATTTGCGCAAGAGACGCGCTTGGGGATTGCACCCCAAACAGCAGGCCGGTTTGCCCGTTGTACTGTCGGATGCCGCTGAACACCGCGTAGCCCAATTGAAGCTCAACACGCAGTTGCTGGTAGAACGGCGCTTGCACCAGATGTGCGAGGAGGCGCCAGCAAGCCTCGTCCGCCAGGGAGCGTGTGGCTGTCGGGCAGAACAGCAGCAACGCGGCGTCGCTGGAATCGGTCCTGACTTCGTGCCAACGATGCTGGCTGCTGATTGACGGCAGTTCGCTGATAGCCGCTTGGGGTTGGCCGGGCAGTTTCCCGGCTGCACTTTTTATCGCCGTCTCGCAGGCGGCGGGCAGTCCCACGGCAAGCCCTTGCCAGCGAGCGGTTGACCATCGGTCTCGCCCAGCAACCTGCTGTGCAGCTGGGATGTCGGCGCAATACTCGGGTAATGCCTTGAGCAACTGTCGGATCGCAATTGCCGGTGCCGGGAACGATGACGCTCCGGCATTTTCGTCGAGGCGGGTCAGCTCACGGGCCACTTCCTCCAATATCGCGGGCATGGGTTCGTGCAGCCCTAGCATCTTCAGCTGCCAGTGACCGCCGATTGTCTCGAAAGACAACTGAACGCCAGCCTGGCTGGCGTTCTCACGCAGCCGTGGGAAAAGCTCTGCATCCAGCGGCGAATCCAGATGCCAGCGCAGGTAGAGCGCGCCTTCATCTGTGTCGCCTGGCAAGGCCTGGCTGAAGGTCAGCGCCGAAAGATCCTTCCGCCCACGGGAGCGATCCTGGGCGAACGTGCGCAGGCCGCGATGGGCGCTGGTTTGCCCGCGAATCAGCCCCGGGCGCTCTTCCCTGGCTGCCGGCTGCAGGAACGGATTGGTGGGCGGCAGTTGCCAGGCGTGCCGGGACGGCGGCAATTGCAGCGAGTCCAGCAGGGTCTTGAGGGAGCTGGCGCTTTGCTCGGACAGGACCAGTTCGTTGTCCTGCCGGGCCAATGCCAGGGCACCACTGACCTGTTGTTTGCGAGCAAGCAGCAAGGCGTACTCTTCCCGCAAGGGCGCCCAGTCACTGTGTGCGAAAAAGCTCAGCCAGTCGTGCAGCAGTTCTTCGATCAGTGTCGTCTGCTGCGCACCCTGAGTGTCCAGGGTGAACTTGATATCCAACAACGCCTGTCCGGCAAATTGATACAGCGCCGTTGCGTTAATGGCGCTGACTAACTGCCGCGACTGCAACTCGGCGAGCAACCCGCCGGGCGCCGAAGTGTTCAGCCACAGGCAGAGGAAATCCAGCGCCTCAGGGGAAGCCTCGCTTGCCACCACCTGATGCCAGTGGTGTTCATCGGTGTGTTGATAAGCACGTTGATTGCCGGCCAGCAACGCTGGCGCCGGCGTCTGTCGCCGCAGAGGTGCAGTCTTCAGCGCAGCGCCAAACTGATGCGCCAATGCCTCCAGCTCCACCAGCGACTGAGGGCCCGCAAGGCTCAAGGTCATCTGCCCGGAATGATAGAAACCTTCATAAAAATCCCGCAACGCCTGCTGAAAATCCTCACGCTCTACCGCCAAGCTATCCCGGTTGCCCGCATGAAACGCGCGCAACGGATGACCCGCCGCAACACCTCCCAGCAACGCTTGTTGCTGTTGCGCCGTGGCATCTTGCGACCAGGCAATAAACTCCGCCTGCAATACTTCGCGCTCACACAACTGGTCTTCCAGGGCCAGGCGCGGATGGGCGAGCATGTCCCCCAGGCGCTCCAGTGCGGCTTCAAATGCCGTAACAGGCACCTCAAAGAAAAAGTCGGTAGTGCGCTCGCGGGTGCTGGCATTCACCTGTCCACCCTGGCGCTGGACGTAGGCCATCAGCCCGTCGCTTGCAGGAAAACGTCCGGTGCCCAGGAACAATAAATGCTCAAGAAAATGCGCCAGTCCCGGCCACGCCAGGGGTACATCGTGGCTGCCCGCTGCAACGCGCAAGGCAGCCGCGGCGCGCTTCAAGCGCGGCGCATGATGCAAGGAAACCCGCAGGCCGCTGGCCAGGGTCAATTGAAGGTGATGAGGGTGGGCCGGCGCAGGCATGAGCACTTCCGAAACGTAGGAAGTGCCTATGCTAGCGCAAACCTGCGGGATCAGTGCTTGTGCAACGCCCCATAAAGCTCGGGACGCCGGTCCAACAGGTAGCGATTGGCCGCGCGTGAGTCGACCATCAACTGCCGATCGAGTGTGCCAACGATCAGCGCTTCATCCAGACCTGCCTGGGCAATCCGCTGGCCATCCGGTGCGGCGATGCTGCTTTGCCCGCAATACTGGATCTCGCCTTCCTGCCCGCAGTAATTGGCGTAGGCCACATAACACTGGTTTTCAAACGCCCGCGCCCGCACGGTCACATCGGCGACGAAATCGAAGGGCACCATATTGGCCGTCGGCACCAGGATCAACTCCGCCCCGGCCAGCGCCAGGCGCCGGGTGTTCTCCGGGAATTCCAGGTCATAGCAAATCAGGAAACCCAGCTTCCAGCCGTTCAATTCCACCAGCGGAAAATCATCGTCCCCGGCGCTGAACATCGAGTTGTCGAGGTCGCCAAACAGGTGGGTCTTGCGGTAGTTGCACAGGCGTTGGCCGTTGGCGTCTATCAACTGCACGGCGTTGTAGATCTGCCCGTCTGCACCGCGCTCCGGATAGCCATACAGAATCGCCACGCCCGAGTTTTTCGCCAGCGCGGCGATGGACTGTGCGGATGGGCCGTCCTGGGTTTCAGCCAGGGCGCCGACCGCTTCCACGCCGATGTTATAGCCGGTGAGAAACATCTCCGGCAGTACCAGCAGGTCGGCGTCGGTGGCCTCTTGCGCCAACTGATGCAGGCGCTTGAGATTACCGGCCACGTCCAGCGGCAAAGGGGGGCATTGATACAGGGCAACACGCATGGGCAACTCCTTACTCGGGCAGTGCGATCGGCCCGATCTCGTCGAACACATCCCCCGGCCCCGGGTTCTGCGGGTGAGTGCTGCCACCGAAGTGAGTCATGATGCCCCACACCGCGTTCAGCGAGGTTTGCACGGCGCCTTCAACCCACGCCGGGGTCCAGGACACGTCGTCACCGGCGATGAAAATACCGCGTTGCTCCGCCGGCATGTCCTTCTGCATGAAGTGCGCGTACATCCGTTGGTTGTAGCGATAGTGACCGGGAAGTGCGCCTTTGAAAGCGCCGAGGAAATGCGGGTCGGCTTCCCATGACACGGTGATCGGGTCGCCGATGATCCGCGCGGCGATGTCGACTTTCGGGTAGATCTTCTTCAGCGCATCCAGAGCCAGTTTCACGCGTTTCTCGATGGGTTGCGGAAGCATTTTCAGCGCATCGCTCATCCAGGAGTAGGACAGGCAGATCACCCCCGGCTTGTCGTCGCCGTTGTCGAACAGATAGGTGCCGCGGGTCAGGCGATCCGTCAGCGTCATGCTCATCAGGTCGCGGCCGGTTTCCGGATCCTTGTCCTTCCAGAATGGCCGGTCGACCATCACGAAGGTCTTCGACGACTGCATGTAGCGGGTGCGGTCCAGGGCCATCCACATCTTTTGCGAGAACAGGGTTTCGTCGCACTCGATCTGGGTGGTCAGCAGCCAGCTCTGGCAGGTGGTCAGCACGGCGGCGTATTCGCGGGTGTCACCGTAGTTGTCGGTGACGGCGAAACGGCCGTCCGGGGCGTGGGCAATGCGCTTGACCCCGGCCCGTGGCGCACCGTTGTGCAGGGAACTGAGGCTGGTGCCTTCGGGCCAGTGGGCGCAACGCTCCGGCACATGGCGCCAGATGCCCATGGGCACTTGGGCGACGCCGCCGACCACCAGATGCTGGTGATCGTCGCAGTTGGTCATCACCACGCGGAAGATTTCCAGCATCGAGTTGGGGAAGTCCGAGTCCCAGCCGCCGGTGCCGAAACCGACCTGGCCGAACACTTCGCGGTGATGAAAGGACAACTTGGCGAACGCTTTGGAGGTCGCCACGAAGTCGTAGAAGGTGCGGTCGTCCCACAACGGAACCAGCGTATTCCACAGCTCTTTCAGGCGCGGTACGTCACGGTCGCGGATGGCTTGCTGGATATCGGCGAACTGCGAGCCGGCTTCCAGGGCGTCGGCCCAGGCGTCAGCCACTTCCTGGAACAGTGCAGGAAGGTCAGCGAGTTTCTGTGCGTAGTGCGTCTGGCCTTCGAGGTCGATGACCGTGCTGCCGGAAGCCGGCGTCAGCGGGTTGGGGAAGGGTTTGGTCTCCAGCCCGAGCTTGTCCACATAGTGGTAGAACGCGGTGGAGGACACCGGGAAGCGCATGCCACCCAGTTCCGCGATGATGCCTTCGGCGCCTTCGAACGCCTGGGAGCGCAGGCGGCCACCCATTTTCGAGGCTTCATACACCACGGGTTTCAGGCCGAGCTTCATCAGCTCATAGGCGGCCACCAGCCCGGCAATCCCGGCGCCGACGATCGCCACTTCGGCGCCGTGGTTGGCCGCCGGGATGCTGCCCAGGCCCGCCGGATGCTCGATCCAGTCATCAAAGGCGAACGGGAAGTCCGGGCCAAAGATAGTGATCGGCTTTTTACCGGTGGCGGGGTGGCGGTTGGGCTTGCTGATGGTGCTGGAAGGAATGCTCATGGCTGACCTTGCTGGCGGCTCGGCGGGGCGCGACCCGCTGAGTATAGGAAAAGATGGCAGCCATTCTAGGGAGCGTAGCGTTCGTTAATAAGACGCAATGTGTCGTCGGATTGAATTGTTTTTAGTCAGAATGACGAGATTGCTGGTCAGATTGGTTGTCCGCGATCCAGTTTGTTACTGAGGATGATCGAGGTGGTGGTCTTCTCCACGCCATCGACGCTGCCGATCTGGTCCAGCAGTTGATCCAGCTGTTCCGGCGAATCGGTGCGCAGCCAGGCCACGTAATCGAACTCGCCGCTTACCGCACATAACTGCTGAACCTGCGCCATGGCACTGATCCGGCGCAGCACTTCCTTGCCGGAGCGCGGTTGCACGGTGATCCCCACGTAGGCCTGCAAACCACCATCCACCACCCGCTGGCTGAGCCGCACGCCATAGCCGGTAATCACCTGGGTTTTTTCCAGGCGCGCCAGGCGTGAGGTGACGGTGGTGCGCGCGATGCCCAGTTGCCGGGCAAGCATGGCCACACTTTCACGCGCGTTGATCTGCAAGGCGGCGATCAACTGGCGATCGATTTCATCGAGGACGGGAAGGTGAGGGGCGGACAAGGTGTTCTCCGGCGCGGGCATCAATGGGCGAGCATGTTACAGGCTCGGTCCTGGCGATACTGCCCGCCCGGCCGGGAATTTATTTTCGCCGCTGATCGAACACATTATTTTGTGCCAGATTGTGAAAAGTAACTGTTTGGTACATTATTTTGCGTTAGGTATACAGGAAGGACGTTTGCGCGATGAATAACTTTGGGGCTGCCACCGGCAGCAGATGGTTGCTGGTTGGGCTGGGCCTGCTGATCGCCTTGATTGGCCTGGGTTTGGCAGGCGGTGGCGGTTACCTCGTAGTGCTGGGCGGCAGTTGGTATTTCCTGCTGATGGGCCTGGCGATGCTGGTCTCTGGTGTGCTGATCGCCAAGCGCCGGCCTCAGGGCGCATGGCTGTACGCCGTGGCATTGGTGCTGACGGCGACCTGGGCGGTGTGGGATACCGGTCTGGAATACTGGCCGTTGGTTTCGCGAGTCCTGACCTTCGCCGTCATCGGCCTGGTAGTCGCGCTGATTTATCCACAGCTCGCCCGCGCTTCCGGATCGACACCCGGGCGCGGCGCCTATGGCGTTGCCGGGCTGCTGGGCCTGGGCGTGGTCGCCACCCTGGCGTACATGTTTGTACCGACCCACGTGGTCAAGGCCAGCAGTGAGCCTGCGGTGACTGCGGTAACGCCGGGCACCGAGCAAAAAGACTGGGCCCACTGGGGCAACACCACCGCCGGCAATCGGTTTGCCGCGCTGGACCAGATCAACAAAGGCAACATCGACAAGTTGCAGGTGGCCTGGACCTTCCACACCGGCGATATCCCCGAGAGCAATGGCGCCGGTGCCGAAGACCAGAACACCCCGCTGCAGATCGGTGACAGCGTTTACGTGTGCACCGCCTACGGCAAAGTGTTTTCCCTGGACGCCGATACCGGTGCCCAACGCTGGAAATTCGATCCCCAGGGCAGCGGCCCCAACTGGCAGCGTTGCCGTGGCCTGGGGTATTTCGACAGCAGTGCCAGCGAGCAACCCGCCGGCGCCAAAGCCTGTGTGAAACGTCTGTTTCTGCCGACCGGCGATGCCCGGTTGATTGCGATCAATGCTGAAACCGGCGCGCCTTGCGAAGACTTCGGCGACCACGGCACCGTCGACCTGAAGACCGACATGGGCGAAGTGAAGCCCGGTTATTACCAGCAAACCTCGACGCCACTGGTGGCGGGCGATGTGGTGATCGTGGGCGGGCGTGTGGCAGACAACTTCTCCACCGGTGAACCGCCAGGCGTAGTGCGCGCCTTTGACGTGCACAGCGGCGAACTGATGTGGGCCTGGGACCCGGGCAACCCGAACACCACCAAACGCCCACCTGCAGGAGAGACCTACACCCGTGGCACGCCGAACGTATGGTCGGCCATGTCCTACGACGCCAAGCTCGGCCTGGTCTACCTGCCCACCGGTAACGCCACCCCGGACTTCTTCGCCGGTGAACGTACCGCCTATGACGACAAGTGGAGCTCTTCCATCGTCGCCATCGACGTGAAGACCGGCCAGGTGCGCTGGCACTTCCAGACCACTCACCACGACCTGTGGGACTTCGACCTGCCGGCACAGCCGCTGCTCTACGACATTCCGGATGGCAACGGCGGCGTGCAACCGGCACTGGCCCAAGTCACCAAGCAAGGTGAAATCTTCCTGCTCAACCGCGCAACCGGCGTGCCCATCGCCCGGGTCGAAGAGCGTCCGGTGCCCCAGGGCAATGTGCCCGGCGAACGCTATTCGCCGACCCAGCCGTTTTCGGTGGACATGCCTTCGATCGGCAATCAGCAACTGACCGAATCCGACATGTGGGGCGCCACGCCGTTTGACCAGTTGATGTGCCGCATCCAGTTCAAGGGCATGCGCCACCAGGGCGTCTATACGCCGCCAGGCCTGGACCGCGCGCTGCAATTCCCGGGCTCCCTGGGCGGAATGAACTGGGGCAGCGTGTCAGTGGACCCGAATACCCACTATATGTTCGTCAACGACATGCGCCTGGGTTTGGCCAACTACATGATCCCGCGCGACAAGATCGCCGCCGGTGCCAGTGGCATCGAAATGGGCGTGGTGCCGCAAGAAGGTACGCCATTCGGTGCAATGCGCGAGCGCTTCCTCTCGGCGGCGGGCATTCCGTGTCAGAAGCCGCCGTTCGGCACCCTGTCGGCCATCGACCTGAAAACCCACAAGCTGATGTGGCAAGTGCCGGTGGGCACGGTTGAAGACACCGGCCCGCTGGGTATCCGCATGCACATGCCGATTCCGATTGGCATGCCGACTCTTGGCGCGTCTCTGGCCACGCAGTCTGGCTTGCTGTTTTTCGCCGGCACCCAGGACTTCTACCTGCGCGCCTTCGATACCGGCAACGGTAACGAGATCTGGAAGTCCCGTCTGCCGGTGGGTAGCCAATCGGGACCGATGACCTATGTCTCGCCCAAGACTGGCACGCAGTACATCGTGCTAACCGCCGGCGGCGCGCGACAGTCGCCGGACCGTGGGGACTATGTGATTGCCTACGCGTTGCCCAAGAAATAGGGCCTGAGAAAGCCGCACGGATGTGCGGCTTTTTTTGCGTCTCAGATCACGTCAGCCAGCAGGCAGCGGGCAAAGAGTTGTGGCACCGGAAGATTGCGCTGGCTGTAGCGGCTCAGCAGGATGATTTCCCGGTTAAAGGTCAGCTCGCCCAGCGGGATGACACGCACCTGCGGGGATCGGTCCAGCCATAGTCCGGCGTGGGGAACCAGTGAAACGCCCAGGCCGCATTCGACCATTTTGACCAGCGCCTCAATCTCGTCCAGTTCCAGCGCCACTTGCACGTCCAGCCGCTGATCCCGCAGAAAGCGACTGACCAGCCGCCCGCCAAACGAAGCCCGGTCGTAGCGCACGTGAGGATGAGCGGCGAGCAGTTGCAGCGGGTCATCCCCCTCGACCGTCAGCGGCGCGATCAACACAAACGGCTCCCTGCGCAGCAGTTGCACGTGCAGTTCCTTGGGCAAGTCAAAGGGTGGGCGAATGATGATCGCCGAGTCGAGTTCGCCTGCATCCACCTGGCTGAGCAGCTCCAGGGAAACTCCCGGCACCAACTTGCACTCCACCGTCGGCGCCGCCTGGCGCAAACGCACCAGGGCCTGGGGCAGCAGGCCGGTCTGGGCGGTGGTGATGGCGCCGACCTTCAACTCGCCCCTGTACTCATTGGCATCCACCGGCACAGCCATGCGGTTGAACGTCTCGAGAATCTCCCTGGCCAGCGGCAGCGCGCGGAACCCCGCCGCGTTCAGCGTGGCCTGGCGTCCGGTTCGGTCGAACAACTGCACGCCGAGCACCTGCTCCAACTGACGGATCTGCGCACTCACTGCCGATTGTGTCAGCCCGATATGCATGCCCGCTGCGGCGAACGTGCCATGGCGGGTAACGGCGATAAAGGTTTTCAGTTCCCGCAGCATGGGCGTCTCGATTGATCAAAATAATTTGAGCTCGCTGCGAAAACTATCGTCTTTCCATCGGTTACGGCAAGGCTAGACTCGCAAGGACTTAATACCCATAGAGGTTAAACCTGATGGCACTGGCTCCTTTTCACCTGGCAATTCCGGTATTCGACCTGGCGGCAGCGCGGCAGTTTTATGGTGAGGTGTTTGGGTTGGAGGAGGGACGTGCCAGTGATCACTGGGTCGACTTCGACTTCTTCGGGCATCAATTGGTGATTCATGAGCATCCGAAAACCGCTTCTCAAGAGGCGGCGCACACCAATGCGGTAGACGGTCACGACGTGCCGGTGCCGCATTTTGGCGTGGTGTTGAGTTGGGATGATTGGCATGCGTTGGCGGAGCGTTTGCAGGCGCGCAATACCCAGTTTGTGTTGGAACCGCATATTCGTTTCAAAGGCCAGGTGGGCGAGCAGGCGACGTTGTTTCTGTTTGACCCGTGCGGCAACGCGTTGGAGTTCAAGGCGTTCAAGGACATTGGGCAGTTGTTTGCTAAATGAGGGCGCGTTGATGAATGGCCTGGATGCAACGGGCATCGCCGTGGCGGTGGGTTCGGGGGCGATTACGCCGGCTTTGGTTGCTGAACACTTTCTTGCGCGCATAGGTGTCGACGAGCCAGATATCCAGGCGTTTGTATCCTTCGACGCTGAGGCGGTGAGCAAGCAAGCCCGTGGGCTTGAGGGCTGCGCCGGTCTGCTCGCCGGCGTGCCCGTAGGGGTCAAGGACATCTTTGATACCGCCGACCACCCAACGGAATTCTATTCGCCGATTTACCTGGGTAATCGTCCATCGCGGGATGCCCATGTGGTGACGCTGCTACGCCAGGCGGGCGCGATCATCATGGGCAAGACCCACACCACCGAATTTGCCTACATGAACACCGGGCCGACGCGTAATCCGCTGGATTTGTCCTGCACTCCGGGTAGCTCCAGCGCGGGTTCTGCTGCGGGGATGGCGGCCGGGTTTTTCCCGTTGGCGTTGGGTACCCAAACGGCGGGGTCGTTGCTCAAGCCTGCGGCTTATTGCGGGTTGTTTGCCTTCAAACCGTCGTTTGGACTGGTCTCGCTGGAAGGCGTGAAACCCCTGGCGCCGAGCTTCGATACGGTGGGTTGGTATGGGCGCTCGGTGCGTGATCTTGAGCGGGTGGCGCAGGTGTTGATTCGAGGGTTTCCGGCTGTTGAGGTCGGTCGTCGGCCTTTGCGGCTTGGTTTCTGCCGTACTTCTCGCTGGTCGGATGTGCAGCCGGTGGTGGCCCAGGCGATTGAGCTAGCGATAGCTAGGTTGGGGCCTCTTGTCAGTGAAGTCGTGTTGCCCGAGGCGTTCGACGGAGTATTCGACGATCACCAGTTGATCAACGATTGCGAAGGTGCCCGCTCATTGGCCAAGGAGTTTCAGTCTCATCCCGAACTACTCAGCGACTCGACGTTGGCCATGATTGAGCGTGCGAAGGCTACAAGCTGGGAACAGGAGTCGGCTGCGAAGGCACGCGTCGCACAACTCGCCCCGCAGCTCGCGCAGATCTGCCAGCCGTTTGATGCGATGTTGAGTGTTTCCTGCGGGATGCTGGCGCCGGTGGGGTTGGCGACCACGGGCCCGTCGGACTTCATCAAGTTCTGGGGCGCGTTTGGCTTGCCGCAGGTGAATGTACCGGTGATGCGTGGGGAAGGGGAGTTGCCGGTGGGGTTGCAGGTAATTGGGGCGTTTAGAGGGGATGCGCAGTTGCTAGGTACGGCGCAAGTCATTGTTAATGCGTTGGTAAGCTGAGAGTCAGTCAAGGCACAAAAACTGACATTAGTTCGCTGGCGAAGCGGCGATAGGCGTAGTCATCATATTCTTCGCATGAGCCCGTTCAGAAATGAGCGGGCTTTTTTCATTGGTGTGTCCTGTGTGTATAAAAGATGCTGCAGGATACCTTCGGTGTGTAAGATACACACTGTGGAGCGGGCGCGATGAGAAGCAGAGAGGTAATTGACTTGCTGATGGCGGATGGATGGTTTGAGGTGGCGGCGAAAGGCAGTCACCATCAATTCAAGCACTCAACCAAGCCCGGCCGGGTGACGGTTCCTCATCCTAAATCAGAGATAGCCAAGGGGACCTTGCACAGCATTTTGAAATCAGCAGGCCTGAAGTGATGACCGTAGGTTATGTGGTGAATGATCCCGCTGCGGCTCATTCAAAGGAGGAAAAATGAAATTTCCAGTGGTGATACACAAAGACGCTGATTCAGATTACAGCGTGACCGTCCCGGACGTGCCAGGTTGCTTTTCTGCGGGCACAACCTTTTCCGAAGCTCTGGATAATGTCCGCGAAGCTTTAGCGCTGCACCTCGAGGGATTGGTTGCTGATGAGGAGCGGCTTCCTCAGGCTAGAGAGGTCGACGTCCATTTGGAGAATCCGGACTTTGCGGGTGGCGTGTGGGCGGTGATCGACTTTGATCTCACTCCTTACCTGGGCAAGTCAGTCAGGTTCAATGCCTCACTGCCTGAGCAACTTTTGAATCGTATCGATGAGCGAGTGCAAAAAGACCATCGCTATGCCTCGCGCTCTGGGTTCCTGGCGACGGCGGCTTTGCGCGAACTTTCCGTTTGATAACGGGCCGGTAGAGCACGCAGTACAAAAAAGGCTTACACCGCAAAGCGTAAGTCTTTCTTTTATTCGAGGAGGTGTGATCAGCGAGACTACGACCCCTTGCACACCTTCGCAGCGGCAGCATCGTTCGGGATAAATGAATCCGGCGCGCCCGGCTTCAGCACCACGTACCCTCGCCGCCACGGTTGATCGTCCACCAGATTCCAGCGGTGCCCGGTGCCGGTATTGTCTTCGGCGATCAGTACTTCACCCGGATGCAACGTGAACTTCTCACCGCCGCGTGTCACGAACGCCAGGGTGCCGGACAGCGTCATGACGTACTGTGGCTCCGGGTCGTTATGCCAGCTATACGAGGAATGCGCCGCCGTTTGCTTGAAGTGAACGGCGGTCACGTCATTGCGCATGCTCTGGTCGATGGTGCCTTCCAGTACGTGCGAATTGTTGTCGGCGCCGGTGCAGAGCTTGAATGCCTTGATGGAGTCAGTGGCGGCGGGGGCGGCTTGTGCACCGCTCAAGGTGGCGAGGGTGATTGCGACGGTGGCTGTGGCACGTATGCCCAGGCCGTGGATTGCGTTGCGCGGCGAGCGTTTTTGCTGATGCATGGAACAAGTTTCCCTCGTGCTGAATTGGCGTTGACTGGGAATCATGGTCAGCGCCGTAGCCGTTCGGGACAACTAACTAATGTTTCATTGCTGCACGACTCACGCGCGCCAGAAACGACAAAGCCGCGCAATGCGCGGCTTTCAAGATGGTGGGCCCAGTAGGACTCGAACCTACGACCAAGGGATTATGAGTCCCCTGCTCTAACCAACTGAGCTATAGGCCCTCAGTAGGCCGCGGATTATAGCGATGGTTTCTTCGCTGTGCCATCCGAAAAGTCCGAAACGCTCATACGAAGGAACGTAGCGGCGAAAAGGTCCGGCGGCAGCGGCAGGCTGACGATGTAGCCTTGCATCTGCTCACAACCTTCAGCCGCCAGAAACGCTTGCTGGGCCGGCGTTTCCACACCTTCGGCAATGATGGTGAATTGCATGCTGTGCCCCAGGGCAATAATGGCGCGCACGATCGCCGCATCGTGTGGGTCATCGGGCAGGCCACGGACGAAGGATTGGTCGATCTTCAGGAAGTCCAGCGGCAGGCGTTTCAGGTAGCTTAGGGACGAATAGCCGGTGCCGAAGTCATCAATGGCCAGTTGCACGCCCAGATGCTTGAGCTGGTGCAGCACCTCCAGCGCCTCTTCGGCCTGGCTCATGATGAAGTTTTCGGTGATCTCCAGTTGCAGGCAGCCAGGCTCCAGGCGGTTGTCCCGCAGCAGTTGCTCGATGCGCGCCAGCAGGTTGGGGTGGCGCAGTTGCGCGCCGGCGAGGTTGACGGACAGCGGGCCGAAGTCATCAAAAATTTCTCGCCAGTCGTGCATCTGTCGGCAGGCCTGCTCCAGTACCCAGTCGCCAATCTGCAGGATCATGCCGTTCTCTTCGGCCAGGGCAATGAAGTGCTCGGGCGGCACTTCGCCGAAGGTGGGGTGGCGCCAGCGAATCAGGGCTTCGGCGCCGATCAGTTGTTGGGTGTCGAGGCTGAGTTTCGGCTGGTAATAGAGAGACAATTCGTCGCGCTCGATCGCTCGGCGCAGTTCGTGTTCCAGGGCCACGCGCTCGTTGGCCTGGGCGGTGAGGTCCTGGGTGTAGCTTTCGACGCGGTTGCGGCCCTTGGCCTTGGAGCGGTACATGGCGGCGTCGGCGTTTTTGACCAGGGTGGCGACGTCGTTGCCGTCCCGTGGGTACAGGCTGGTGCCGATGCTGGCGCTGATGAAGAACTCATGCTCGCCCGCCTGGAATGGTGGAGTGAAGCAGGCCAGCAGCTTATTGGCCAGGTGTTCGGCGTCGCTGGCTTGTTGCAGGCCGGGCAGCAGGATGATGAATTCGTCACCGCCCAGGCGGGCGACGGTGTCGACGTCTCGCAGTTGGTCCTTGAGGCGAACGGCGATGTCCTTGAGCAGCAAGTCGCCAATCGGGTGGCCGAGGCTGTCGTTGATGTGTTTGAAGCGGTCGAGGTCGAGGAACAGCACGGCGCCCTGGCTGCCGGTTTCCTGTTGGTTGTTGAGGGCGGCTTGCAGGCGGCTTTCAAACAGGGTGCGGTTGGGCAGGCCGGTCAGCGGGTCGTGGTGGGCCTGGTAATCGAGGCGCGCCTGGGCGTGCTTGAGGCTGGAGATGTCGGCAAACACGGCGACGAAGTGGGTGATCGACTCCTCGCGGTTGCGCACGGCGCTGATGGTCAGCCAGCTGGGGTACAGCTCGCCGCTCTTGCGCCGGTTGGAGATCTCGCCTTGCCAGTGGCCGTTGGCCGTCAGTTGGTGCCACATGGCCGCGTAGAAGGCGCTGTCGTGCAGGCCCGAGGCAAGCAGGCGCGGGGTTTGGCCGAGGGCCTCGGCTTCGCTGTAGCCGGTGATCTCGCTGAAGGCGCGGTTCACGGCGCTGATATTTTGCCGGGTGTCGGTGATCAGTACGCCTTCGGCCGTGCTCTCGAACACGGTGGCGGCCTGTTGCAGTTTTTCCTGCATCAGTTGGCGTTCGGTGATGTCCCGGGCGATGGTCAGCATGCAGTCGTCGTCGCCGATGGGCAGCGGGCGGCTGGAGACTTCACACAGGCGAATTTCGCCGTCGCTGCGGCGGATGTGGCAGACAAAGTCGCGGACAAATCCATCCCGTTGCAGCCGCTCCAGCATGTCTTTGCGTTCGTTCAGGTCGACCCAGATCCCGAGGTCCAGGGTTGACTGGTCCAGCGACATCACGCTGTTGAAGCCGGTAATTCGACTGAATCCTTCGTTGACCTCAATCAGCAAACCGTCGCTTTGGCGGGACAACAGCAGGCCGTCGGGAGAGGCATGAAAGGCCTTGGCGAATTTCTCTTCGGAGGTCTGCAGTCGCTGCTGGGTTTCTTTCAGCTGGGTGATGTCACGCACCACCACGACCAGGGCTTCGGTGGTATCCAGTTGAAAGGGTTCGGCGGAGATCAGTCCGGTGAAGGCCTGGCCGTTGCTGCGCAGGAAGGGCATTTCCAGGTTGCGGATGCTGGTGGTCTGTACCCGTTGCAGCAGGCCGGGGCCTACGCCCTGGATGCCCCAGATATTCAGTTCAGTAGCGGTTTTTCCTACGACTGCTTCGGCGCTCAGGCCGATCTGGTCTTCGAATGCCTTATTGACCTCCATCAGGCAGCCGTCCGACAGCCGGGCGATGACCAGGATGTCCGGGCATTGCTGGAACACAGAGGCGAATTTCTGTTCCGAAAGCTGCAACGCTTCCTCGGTGCGCTTGGCTTCGCTGATGTCGATCATCAGGCCGCGCAGCACGGGCTCGTGGCCGTGTTCGATCAGGCTGACGATGTCCCGCACCCACAGGCAGCGTCCATCGGCGGTGATCACCCGGTAGTCGACACTGTGGTCGTGGTTGGCCCGGGTTTCGGCGTAGCAATAGGATTCGGTGCGGGTCAGGTCCGCGGGGTGGATGATGTTGCGCCAGAAGCCCGGGATCAGCCAGTGCGCACGTGGGTAACCCAGCAGTTCCTCGGCGTGGGGCGACACGTAGCTGTAGGTGAAATCGCTGATGCTGGCTTCCCAGGCGATTGCGGAAAGGCTCTCCACCAGGCCGCGATAGTGGTATTCGCTGCTGCGCAGTTCCTGTTCGAGGGCGACCCGGCGGGAAATTTCCGAGCTGAGCCGACGATTGATCCGGATAACCACGGCCAGCACGATGCTCAGCAACAGCACGGCAGGCAACCCGTAGAGCAGCACATCCGTCCAGAGCGTGCGGTGGTCGATGACGTTGCCGACCCAGCGTTGCTGGATGGCCTCGGTCTCAGCCGGGCTGATGTCGGCCAGGACTTTATCGAGGATGCCCACCAGCATCTTGTCGTCCTTGGGTACGCCCATGGCCAACTGATAGCGGTAAGGCGTTTCGCCGCTGATGTACAGGCCTTCCAGCTTGAGTTGACGCAGGCTCCACACGCTGGACGCCAGATCGCCCACTACGGCGTCGACCTTGTCGGTGGCCAGGGCCTGCAGCGTAGCGCTGACATTGGGCATGGCCACCAGGTTGAGGTCCGGGTGGTGAGTGCGCAGCAGTTCATGGGGCGCGTAGTTTTCCACCACGGCCACCTTCAACCCGTACAGGTCTTTGAGGCTGCGTGGTTGCGGGCCGCCTTCGTGGGCGAGGATGACGATGGGGAAGTCGAGATAAGGCCGGGTAAACGACAGGAAACCCTGGCGTTCCGGTGTGGACATGATGCCCGGCAGCAGGTCGAGCTGGTTGTTGCGGGCCTGTTCCAGCACGGCGCTCCAGTTCACCGGCTCGATCAGTTTGATCCTGACGCCAAGGCGATCCTGCATCAGCCGCACATAATCAGCGGCCAGGCCCTGGTAGCGACCGTCTTCATCGCGGTATTCAAAGGGTGGCCAAGAGGCGTCGACGCCCAGGCGCAACTCTTGGTGGTCCGCCAGCCAGCCACGCTCTTCATCGGTGAGAGTCAACGCGCCAGCCGTTGCGGTCCAGGTCAGCAGCGACAGCAGTAACACGGTCGGCAATCTGGGCATAACGGTCTCGTTATGGCACGGGGAATGTTTCGAGTGTAGACGGGCATTGCGGGGGAGGGGAGTCAGTGAGGATTTAATCTGCAGAAGCAAAAACCCCGGCCTGGGCCGGGGTTTTTGTGATCACTCGTCGAGGAAGGAGCGCAAATGCTCGCTTCTCGTCGGGTGGCGCAGCTTGCGCAGCGCCTTGGCTTCGATCTGACGAATCCGCTCACGGGTAACGTCGAACTGCTTACCAACCTCCTCAAGGGTGTGGTCGGTATTCATGTCGATGCCGAAGCGCATGCGCAGTACCTTGGCTTCACGGGCAGTGAGGCCGGACAGTACGTCGCGAGTCGCTTCTTTCAGGCTCTCAACGGTAGCAACATCGATTGGCGACTGCATGGTCGAGTCTTCGATGAAGTCACCCAGATGGGAGTCTTCGTCATCACCGATCGGGGTTTCCATGGAGATCGGCTCTTTAGCGATCTTCAATACCTTGCGGATTTTATCCTCAGGCATTTCCATGCGTTCGCCCAACTCTTCCGGGGTCGGTTCGCGACCCATTTCCTGCAACATCTGCCGGGAAATACGGTTGAGCTTGTTGATCGTCTCGATCATGTGCACCGGAATACGGATGGTGCGGGCCTGGTCGGCGATCGAGCGAGTGATCGCCTGACGGATCCACCAGGTGGCATAAGTCGAGAACTTGTAGCCGCGACGGTATTCGAACTTGTCCACCGCTTTCATCAAGCCGATGTTGCCTTCCTGGATCAGATCGAGGAATTGCAGGCCACGGTTGGTGTACTTCTTGGCGATGGAGATCACCAGACGCAAGTTCGCTTCAACCATCTCTTTCTTCGCGCGGCGGGCCTTGGCCTCACCGATCGACATGCGACGGTTGATGTCCTTGATCTCGGCAATCGTCAGACCGGTTTCAGTCTGCAATGCAGTCAGCTTCTGCTGGCAACGAACGATGTCGGCCTGGAAGCGACCAATGGCTTCAGCGTATTTGCTTTTGCCTTTGGCCAGTGCGTCGGTCCAGCTTTCGTCGACTTCGTTGCCCGGGAACTGGCGCAGGAAGTCGGCACGCGGCATGCGCGCATCACGGACACAGAGCTGCATGATCGCACGCTCTTGTGCACGCAGACGCTCAAGGGCGCTACGAACCCGCTCAACCAGGCCTTCGAATTGCTTCGGTACCAGTTTGATCGGCATGAAGAGTTCAGCCAGGGCCAGCAATTCAGCAGTTGCCTGCTTGCTGCCGCGACCGTGCTTCTTCAGGGCCTTGCGAGCCAGTTCCATCTGATCGGAGACCGCGCCAAAGCGCTGGGCTGCGATGATCGGATCCGGACCGCTTTCGACTTCTTCTTCGTCATCGGTGCTGGCTTCAGCTTCGTCGTCGTCGGTGTCGTCGTCTGCTTTCGCAGCCTTGGCATCGATCGGTGGCGGAATTTCAGCCGCAGGTGGCGCAATGCCGTCGTCCGGGTCGATATAACCGCTCAGGACGTCGGACAGGCGGCCACCTTCGGTGGTGACGCGAGTGTACTCGGAGAGAATGTGGTCAACCGTGCCTGGGAAGTGCGCGATTGCGCCCATCACTTCACGGATGCCCTCTTCGATACGCTTGGCGATTTCGATTTCGCCTTCACGTGTCAGCAGCTCTACCGTACCCATTTCGCGCATATACATGCGCACAGGGTCAGTCGTGCGACCGATGTCGGTCTCGACCGCTGCCAACGCGGCGGCTGCTTCTTCAGCGGCTGCCTCGTCGGTATCGGCGTCGGCCAACATAAGGGCGTCCGCATCCGGAGCACTCTCGTGTACGGGGATCCCCATGTCATTAATCATGCGGATGATGTCTTCCACCTGCTCTGGATCTGAAATATCCTCAGGCAGGTGGTCGTTGACCTCTGCGTAAGTCAGATACTTCTGCTCACGACCAAGGGTGATCAACTCTTTGATACGAGACTGCTGTTGCGCTTTTCCGGACATAACACCCTATCCACTGAAGGTCTTGGCGGGCAAAAAACAAGCCGAGGATTATACCCGAGCTATGACCTCACACGCCAGCTGAGGTCGGGTTTGATGCGGAAACATTGCGACTTAAAAGGTCGCGCAGTTGATTTTTCTCTTCGGCGGTCAATTCACTCTGACGCGCTTTTCGAAGAAGTTGTTCCAGGTTTCGCTCGCGTTGACGAGCTACCAAGCTAGTAATGGTGTCGAAAAACTGTTGTTCAAGGTTATCGCCATCAATCAGCCATTCCTTTTCTGCCAATGCCTTCAGCAAACGGCCCTGTTCGGTGCCGTGCCAGCGTGCAATCAGCTGGAATGAGTTTAGCTTAGGATTCTTCTGTACGGCTTCGAGCAGGGCCACCAACAGTTGCGTATTGGTGTGGTCTTCGGCCGCAAAGTGCCCCGCATCCTCGACTTTTTGTGCCAGTTGCGGGTGGTGCAAAAGTGTACGCAGGGCTGCCATGGTGGGCGGCTCTACTGCTGCTGGGACGCGTGGGCCGCGCGGTTCGTCACGGTCACCGCCACGTTTGCCATTTTTGTCCCAGGGTTTCTTGTCCCATTTCTTGCCGCCGGCGCCGGGTTTCTTCGGTGTCCACTCCTGCTGGGGCGTGTAGGCCTCCTGCGGTTGGTGGAAGTCGGAATAGTCCGGCATGGCGTCGTAATCCATGCCCGGGTCGTAGGCCGGCGGCGCCTCTTGCGGCGCGCTGCGGGCCAGCTGGCTGACGGCCTCGCCACTCAAGCCGGTGATTTCCAGCAGGCGCTGGCGCATCAGGGTGCGCAGGTTGGCGCCCGGAACCTTGTCGATCAGCGGTGCCGCGAGGGTGACCATGTGGGCCTTGCCTTCGAGGGAGCGCGGGTCGGACTCTTCGGTCAGTTGCTGGAAAAAGTAATCGGCCAGCGGTTGTGCGTGTTGGTTGATGCGCGCGCGGAACGCGTCGGTGCCTTCGGAGCGGACCAGGGTGTCCGGGTCTTCACCTTCGGGCAGGAACAGGAAGCGTGCGCGCCGCCCGTCCTGCAGGCTCGACAGGGTCGACTCAAGGGCACGCCACGCTGCGTTGCGGCCGGCCTGGTCGCCGTCGAAGCAGAACAGTACGTTGGGCACTACGCGAAACAGGCGCTTCAAGTGCTCTTCGCTGGTCGCGGTGCCCAGGGTCGCCACGGCGTTGCGCAAGCCTTGCTGGGCCAGGGCAATCACGTCCATATAGCCTTCAACCACGATGATTTCGTCGAGGTTGCGGTTGTTCTTGCGCGCTTCAAACAGGCCGTAGAGTTCCTGGCCTTTATGAAACACCGGGGTTTCCGGTGAGTTCAGGTATTTGGGCTTGTCGTCCCCCAGCACCCGGCCGCCGAACGCGATGATGCGGCCGCGGCTGTCGCGGATCGGGAACATCACGCGGTCGCGGAAGCGGTCATAACGCTTGCCGGTCTCGGCGTTTTCCACCAACAGGCCGGCGTCGATCATGGCTTTTTGCTGCAGGGTGTCGCTGCTCAGGTGCTTGTACAGGTTGTCCCAGCCCGGCGGGGCGAAGCCGAGGCCGAAGTCGCGGGCGATTTCACCGGTCAGGCCACGGCCCTTGAGGTAATCGACGGCGGCTTTGCGCTGCGGGTGGCTTTTCAGTGCCTGGCGGTAAAAGTCGGCAGCAGCGGTAAGCAGCGGGTACAGCGGCGAATCGGTGGGTTGCCGCGGTTTGTGCGGGCGGCCACTTTCTTCGCGGGGGATTTCCATGCCGGCGGCTTTCGCCAGTTCCTCGACGGCCTGGGGGAAGTCCAGGTTGTCGTGGTCCATGATGAAGCCGAGGGCGTTGCCGCCAGCGCCGCAGCCGAAGCAGTAGTAGAACTGCTTGTCGGGGCTGACGCTGAACGACGGAGTCTTTTCCTTGTGGAACGGGCAGCAGGCGGTGTAGTTCTTGCCGGCCTTTTTCATCTGCAGGCGCGAGCTGACAACATCGACGATGTCGGTGCGGTTCAGAAGGTCGTCAATAAAGCTCTGGGGAATTAGCCCGGCCATGGCGTTCTCGTCATCACTGCGTGTAAAAGAGGGCCCGCAAAGTGCTCAAGGCGCGCGTGTTGTGCGGCTCGATCTACTGTCGTCTGCTTGGTCTGTCAGGAAGTGTATCTGCCGAACATTCACTGACGTTAGTTCCGATCAGTGCCCGGCGTAGAAATGTTGCCCGGGAGTCCGGTCTTGGCCATGTGGGGGCCTCGGAAGCTCATCGGTGGGCGCAGCCGACCTGTTGATCGCCTGTTAAAAAATAAGTGTGCTCGTCAGTAGCCTTGTTAGGCTCGTCAGAAGAGACGTGCACCGCTGGCAAAAGAGCCAGTCCTGACGTGTGAAGCAGTTCGTTTCAGTCGCGTGTGCGGCGTCAACGGTGAAGCATCAAGCGATATCCGCAAATGCCAACAGCCCGGCTGAGGGCCGGGCTTGGCAGAAGCTTGCTACGAACGTCTGTGTATTAGTACAGACGAACGGCGCGGCGCTGCTCGCGCTGAACTTTCTTGGCGTGGCGCTTAACAGCGGCTGCTGCTTTACGCTTACGCTCAGAAGTTGGCTTCTCGTAAAATTCGCGGCTACGAACTTCAGCCAGAACACCGGATTTTTCGCAGGAGCGCTTGAAACGACGCAGAGCTACGTCGAAGGGTTCGTTCTCTTTTACTTTGACGGCTGGCATCCAGAGCTACCTTCTTTCATTACCGGGAATCAACTTTCTCGTCGCAAAAATTTCGCGGCTGATGTCGTCGGTTTTTAAGGGTTGCGGATGTTAACACCTGATTGCCCGGAATTCAAAGCCTCTGTTCGAAAACCGCTAGTC